>JANXMO010000003.1 GCA_025354615.1 Burkholderiales bacterium
CCGAAAACCAGAGCACCTACATCCCGCTCGGCCAGGTTCACCGCCTGGCGAACCCGGGCAAGGTGCCGCTGGAAATCATTGAGGTGCAGTCGGGCAGTTATCTGGGAGAAGACGACATCGTGCGCTTCGAGGACACCTACGGCCGCGTCAAGCCGTCTTGATTCATCACTTGACGGGCTGCTGGCATACGGCTCGGGGCACCTCGAAAGGTCACACCCCAGGCGGTGATGGCTGCTGCAATCTGCGGCAAGAGGTCGCCCCGCCGTCGCGTCCAAGCCACGCCCCACTCCAGGGCTCCTGCAAAATCCTCGCATGAGTTCCACTCCGCTGCGGCAGACGAAAAATGTGATCGGCACGCCCATCGATGTGGTGGATTGGGCGACGGCACTTGACCGCATCGACCTCTGGGGGCGCGGACGGGAAAGCCGCTACATCTGCATTTGCAACGCTCATTCGCTGGTAACCGCCACGCGCGAGCCGGATTTTGCCGATGCGTTGGGCGCCGCCGACATGGCTACACCCGATGGCGCACCGGTGGCATGGATGCTGCGCTACCTGGGCGCTCGCGGCCAACAGCGCATCAATGGGCCTGACTTGATGATGCGTTACTGCCAGCGAGCCGAAAAAACCGGCACCGCCATTTATCTGTTCGGCAGCACCAACGCCACATTGATGCAGTTGCGGCAGACGCTGGCGCTTCGCTTTCCCCGCTTGCAAGTCGCAGGTAGCCAATCGCCGTCGTTTGGCGGGATAACGGTCCGAGAAGCGCAAACCCAAGTCGACTTGATTAACCGCAGTGGTGCACGGGTGGTGTTCGTCAGCCTGGGGTGCCCCAAACAGGAGCTGTGGATGGCCGCAAACAAATGCAAGGTGCAGGCCGTGATGATTGGCGTGGGGGCCGCCTTTGATTTTCATGCCGGCACCTTGCAACGCGCACCCGCCTGGATGCGCAACACCGGCCTTGAATGGCTGCACCGCCTGCACAGCGAACCGCGTCGGCTGTGGCGCCGCTACCTGGTCACCAACACGCTGTTCGTCATGCGGGCGGTCCCGCAACTGTTTCGACGCAGTGACTGAAGGCGGCCGAGGCGGCAAGCGGGGGCCGACCCTACAGCGGGTTACAGGCCATTACAAACTTTTCATCGTGCACTGGCTGCGGTTGCCGAAGACAGCATAGCGGCAGCCTTGCACGTCTCATGACGCCGGGCTTGCCAAGTGCGAACCACGCCCTGGCGTCATACTGACATTGTCGGTCCCTTCGCAGAACCAGTCACAGCACCGTTACGTCGGCGGTGCTGCACTTCTTCTGAAACGAGACCTTTGTGATCAATTCAAAGTGCCGGGCGTTCATGTTGTCTTTTTTCAGTGTGTTGATGGGTTCATTGGTGGCTTGTGGCGGCGGCGGCGACAGCGGCGCCAACGAGGTGTTGGCCACCGCGGCGGCGGTTTCCCCCGCGCCAGCGCTCGCCGCGCAGGCCGTGGCCACTGACAGCGCCAGCGCCAACAGCGCGGCCGCAGACCTCGGCGACCCTGCAAACAGCGGGCAAGACAACACCGCCTTGCCCCGTTATTCCCAAGCGCTGGAGGCCGACGTCAACATGGCCGTCGAGGTGGCTGCTGCTGCGCCCGTTGGCGCACGCGCAGCGCAAGCGGTGGAGGCCGCCACATTGGCCAGTGAGTCACCGGTGGGGCAAAGCGCCGGTTTGAGAACCACTCTTGCCTCTTCCGTCGTCACCACCCGTACCAGCGTTACCGGCAGCGGCAGAACAGCAGTCCCCTACAGCCGCATCGTTTATGTCGACGGCGCGCATCCGTCGGCCAGCGACACGCAGGCCGGCACGGCGGCACGGCCTTACAAGCACATTGCCGCTGCGGTCCGTGACATGCGGCCGGGCGACGACATCGTCGTTGCCGCAGGTGTTTACCGCGAAGCCATCTTGGTCCCCACCTTTTATGCCGGCAGCGCCGCCACTCGCCTGCGCGCAGCCACGCCGCGCACGGTGACGGTCAAGGGGTCCAGCGAAACCGCCAGTTGGACCGCCGTTTCGCCGGGGGTGTATGCCACGGCATGGCCGGGCGAGGAACCCGAGCAGGTGTTTCGCGCTGGCACGGCCTTGCGCCAGATCGGCGGCACGGTGTTCAACGGCTACCCGTTGAACCCGGCGTCGGAACTCGCCGGGCTGCATGCGGGTGAAGGCGGCATCTGGCCGGCGCGAACTGCGGGCGGCCTGGGCGAGCTGGTCGCCAACTCCTTCACTTATGACGCCGCTTCCAAACAGCTTTACGTAAAGCTGGCCAGCGCGCTGGCGCCACTGGAAAAACTCGAAGTCAGCGCCTTGCGCCACGTGCTGCAAGCCGAGAACGCGTCGAACTTCACGGTCGACGGCCTCGACTTTGCGCATGCCAACACGACCTTCACCTACCGCCAGGGCGCCGTCAAGGTGCAAGGGCCTGGCAACACCTTGCAAAACGTGGTGGTGCACGACATGGACGGCATTTGCATCCAGCTGATCGGCGACGACAGCGCGCTGCTGGATTCAACCGTCGAGCGTTGCGGCCAGATGGGCGTGAACGCGCAAGGCAAGCGGGTGACCATTGCCAACAACCAGATCAACTACAACAACGCCCGCGGCTTCAACAAGTGGTGGGAGGCCGGCGGCATGAAGCTGATCGGCAGCGCCGGCTTTCACAACGGCACGGTGCGCAACAACGTGGTCGCCTACAACAATGGCGACGGCATCTGGTTCGACTGGAAGAACACGGCCAACCTGATTGAAAGCAATACCACCGCCTACAACACCGGCTTTGGCATTCACTACGAAGCGTCGCAATCGGCCACCATCCGCGGCAACCGTTCATATGGCAATGCGATGCGCGGCATCTACTTGATCGAGTCGGCCAACAGCACGGTGACGGGAAACGCAGTGTTCGGCAATGCGATGGAAGGCATTGCGGTGGTCGATGGTGACCGCTCCGCGGCAGACGCTTCGCTCAAACCGCTGAACAACCGCGTCACCGGCAATACCTTGGCCTGGAATGACTACAACCGCAACTGGATCCAACTGGTGTTGCCGGGCGCGGACTACGGTGCGGTGTCCGACCACAACGTATTCATTGCGCAAACGATTGCGCCGCGGATGGCGCTGGGCTTCATGAGCAGCAGCAATGCGCCCTTCGAGCGCCTGAGCACCTGGGGAAGCGTGGCCCGATTCGATCTGGCCTCGGCCAGCCAGACCATCGCCCCGCCCGACACGCTGCAGGCCGCATTGGCAGCGCGGCAGTTGATCAGCTCCAGCCTGCTGCCTACGTCACTGCTTTCGCCGGGCTGGTAAGCCGGCCCGCCGTCAACGCGAGCGGCCCACTCGGCGCCACAGTCCGCAGATACCTTTCGCAACCCCGCGCCGCGCCACCAACCAGCCGGCAATGGCCAATGCCCGCCAATGGGTCCAGGCGACGCGGCGGGCCACCCGCGGCCATTCGGCACCGCTGAATGCATAAAGACGCACCAGCCGTGCGCCCAGCCAGACCTCCGCCAGGCGGCGGGTTGCCGGCGGCAGCAGCGCCTGTTTTTTCAGCCACTGCAAATAGGCGATGTCGGCGCCGAGCTTGCTCCAGCGGCCGTGGGCGGCGTTGCTGATGTTGTGCTCGCTCTGGCGCCACAAGACCTTGGCCTGCGGCACGCCGCCCATGCCGTGCTGCCGGCCCAGCCAGGCCCATGCGGCGTCATCGGCATTCCAGGCCAGCGGAAAGTCGATGAAGCCGCCCAGGCCGTCGCGCAGCGTGGGCCAGTGAAAGACGTGGTCGGGCAGGCATGACAGGCGGCGCCCGGCCAGCCGGGCGGCCACGAAATCAGCGGCGCATTCCCAGGCCGGTGGTATTGAGCGCCACCACACGCTCGCCAGATCGCTGCTGACCATGTCCACCGCAAACTGAAAGACGCGGCAGGCCGGGCGCTGCTTCTGAACCGCGTGAAAAGCCGCCACGCACTCGGGCGCCATCACGTCGTCGTCTGAAAACAGCCAGACCCAGGGCTCAGGCACCCGCGCCAGGCAGCGGTTCCAGTGCGCAACCAGCGATGTACCGCCCAGGTTGGTGTCGAACCGGCTGTAGTGAAACTGCGGAAACTGCGCGCAAATGCGCGCCACCGCCGGGTCGCCGGCATCGTCGAACACATGACAGACGTAACGCGGGTCGGTCTGCGCGGCGATCGAGGCCAGCGCCTGCTGCAAAAAAGCCGCTTTCCAGGCCGGCACCACGATCGCCAACGGTTGCGCGGCGGGTGGTGCATCAGTCATCGTGCTGCTCATGTCACCCTTTCAGGCCGCCGGCTTGAGCGCGCGCAGGTCGGCTTTGACGCCACCCAAGCCCCAAGCCCAGGCCGCAAACAGCGGCACGAAGACGACCGCCGCCAGCCACCAGCCCCTTCCAGCGGCCGTGCTGACCGCCCAGGCCGCAGCCGCCGTCACGGCAGCCCCCATCACCGGCCGCGGGAACACATCCCAAGCCAGCGCCAAGCCGCTGCCACCACCAGCGCGTTTCAACGCGCCACCATAAAGCACCGCCAGTTGAATCGCCATGTAGACGCTGTAGGTGCCTACCGTCGCCATGACCCCGTAGCGGGCGGCCAGGCCATAGGCGGCGCCCAGCGACAAGGCGGCCGCGGCCAGCGAACTCAGGGTCAACAGCCGCAACTCGCCACGGGCCATGATGAAGGAAGAAATGGCGGTGTTGTGATAAGCCAGCAGCGTCAACAGCCATACCGTCAGCGCAACAGTCAGGTGCGTGAAGCTGCGCCCGACGTACAGGTGCAGCAGCGTCTCGGCAGCAAAAGCCAACGGGATCAGGATGCCCAGATGCGCCCACAACAGCAGCCGGCTGCCCTGGCGCAAGGCCAGGTTCAAACGGCTTTCGTCATGGGCCGCGTCAAGCTGCGCAATCAGCGGGTACAGCACGCTCATGAAGCCGGACAGCAGCAAGGTGGCAAAGCCCGCCACTTGCTGGATCACACGGAAGTCGGCCACGCTCTCCAGGCCCGCCTGCTGGGCGAGGATGACCGGCCGGTAATTGTTGGCCAGCAGCTCGCCCAAGCTGAGCAGAAACAGCCACAGGCTGGCGCCCACCAGCGGGCGAAACAGCGTCCAGTCGGCCGACAGGCCGGGCCGCAGGCCGGGCACCGTCTGCATGACGCGCCTGACGCGCAGCGCCAGCGGCACCAGCGGCGGCAGCATCAGCAGGGCGAAGTAGACCTCGATGCGCAGCCGCCAGTGCAGCGTGGCGGCCACTACCACCACCGTCAGCACGCTGGCAATCAGGTTGATGCTTTCGTCCCAGCCGACCTGCGCGCTGGCATGCAGGATCTGGCGGTGGATGGAGAACGTCCACGTCACCGCGCTGGACACGCCCAGGCTCAGCATCATCCAGAAAAAAGCATGCGCCTGCCGCTCGTCGAGCTGGAACCACTGCCGCCCGCACACGCCCAGCAGCACGACGATGGCCAAGTTGGCGGCGCCAATCAGCGCATAAAAGAAAGTGGCCGCTCGGGCCAGCTGGGCGATGTCGGCATGGCGGCGCTGGTGAAACAGCTCACTCAGGCGCCGCACCGCGTTGACGCTGACGCCGAAGTCAGCAATCGACAAAAAAACGTGCATTGAAAAGGCCAACGCCAGCAGGCCGAAATCAGCCCGCCCGAAGTAATGCAGCACGATGGGCACGGTGAAAAAACGCACCGCGCCATCCAGCGCCCGGCTGAGCGTGACCCAGATGAAACTGCGCGCGACCGATGGCATGTCAGTGCTGGCTGCCGAAAGACGATGCGCCGGTCGCTGTGCAGGCCATGGCGTCGCGGTACACCGCCTGCAGTTGCAGCAGGTTGCTTTGCGGCGCGTAGTGCGCTTCATATTCGCGCCGCGCGGCCCGCCCCATGCGCGCCATCTCGGCCGGGTGCGCCTGGGCCCAGGCCAGCACGCGAGCCAGGTCGGCCGCGTCACCCGGGGTGAACAGCAGGCCGGTGTCGCCGTCACGCACCAGTTCGGCCAGCGCGCCGATGCGGCTGGCAATCACCGGTAAACCACTGGCAAAAGCCTCCGCCACCACCAGCCCGAAGGTTTCGTACCAGATGCTGGGCACGACCAGCACCAGCGCCCGGCGCATCTCGGCAAACACCACCGAGCGCGCCTGCTCGCCCAGCAATTGCACATTCGGCAAGCCTTCGAAGCGTGTGCTGTCAACACCGCGGCCAATCAAACGCAGCGACAACGACGGCGACAGGCACAGCGCCTCGCTCAGGCAGGCCGTGCCTTTTTCAGCCGACAGGCGGCCCACGAACAGCAAGCCGCTGCGGGGCGCGCCGACGGCTTGTGTCGGCAAAGCCGGTGCTTCGACAAAATTCGGCTTGACGACCAGCCGTTGCGCCGGCAGGCCGGCTTCGATGAACTTGCTGCGGCAGAAGTGGTTCAACGCGATATAGCGCGTCACCTTGTGCCGCCAGGTTCCCAACGTGCGGTGCAGCACGACGGAGGCGGCCAGCACGGCGGTCTGGGGGCGCGAGGCGCGGTAGCAGCCGTGTTGAACGGCCGGCAGCGGCAGCCGGCCGAGGCAGTCTTCACAAATCCGCCCGTCCCTTAGAAACATCGCCTGCGGGCAGGCGAGCCGGAAGTTGTGCAGCGTTTGCACCACCGGCACGCCGGCTGCTGCACAGGCCCAGTAAATGCTGGGCGACAGCAGCGGCAGTGTGTTGTGAACGTGCACGACGTCGGGCCGGAAGTGGCCCAGCAGCGCCCGCATGTGTTCAACCGTTGGCCGCGACCACAGCGTTTGCAGCGCCGCCACGGCGCGG
>JANXMO010000110.1 GCA_025354615.1 Burkholderiales bacterium
CTGGTAGTCGGAACCTGGCCGCGCTTCTTTGTATAGGCGTGGCGCCGTTTCCAGGTTGTGGTTCATGACGTCCGGCGGCGCGGCCTTCAGGATGTCGAGCGCGCGGTCGGCGCGGCCGCGGAAGTCGGGCGTCAAAATTTCGATCCGGGTTTGCGGGCTGAGCGCGCGCACTTGGCGAATGCATTCAACGAAGTGGCCGGCACCGCCGTCGCGCAAGTCGTCGCGGTCGACGCTGGTGATCACCACGTACTTCAGGCGCAACGCGGCAATGGTTTTGGCCAGGTTGACCGGCTCGGCTGCGTCCAGCGGGTCGGGCCGGCCATGGCCGACGTCGCAAAACGGGCAGCGGCGGGTGCATTTGTCGCCCATGATCATGAAGGTGGCCGTGCCGTTGCCAAAGCACTCGCCGATGTTGGGGCAACTGGCTTCCTCACACACGGTGTGCAGCTGGTGCTCGCGCAGAATTTGTTTGATTTCGTAGAACCGTGTTGACGGCGAGCCCGCCTTGACACGGATCCAGTCCGGCTTTTTCAGCGCTTCCGCCGGCACGATCTTGATCGGAATGCGCGCCGTTTTGGCCTGTGATTTCTGCTTGGCGGTGGCGTCATAGGCGCCCGCTGAAGCCGCCTCATGGGTGACGTTGTGTGTCGTCATCGTCAACTGCTTTCAAGAACGCCCAAGCGCGCGGCAACAGAAGATTCAGGGCGACAAGTGCGTGGCCAGCAAGCGGCCCAGCACCGCCGCTGCCGTGTCGGGTTCGGTGGAAACGCCGATTTTAGCGAGGTCAACCGTCGGCAGCCCGCTGTAACCACACGGATGGATGCCGGTAAAAGGCGCCAAATCCATCACCACGTTGAGCGCCACCCCGTGATAAGTGCAATGGCGGCTGACTTTGACGCCCAGCGCCGCGATCTTGCCCAAGCCTGCAAACGGCTGCGTCGGCACCACCTGAAGCGGCGCATGTCCGAAGGGGTCGGCCAGCCGGACATAAATACCTGGCGCGCCCGGCACGCGGTGGCCGGTAACGCCAAAGTGGCTCAGTGTTTTCAACACGGCATGTTCCAGCCGGTAAACATATTCCTTGACGTAGATGCCCAGGCGCCGCAGATCGATCAGCGGATAGGCCACCACCTGGCCGGGGCCGTGATAGGTCACTTGCCCGCCACGGTCGGTCTGCAACAACGGGATGCCACCGAGTGCCAGCACGTGTTCCGCACGCCCGGCAACGCCTTGCGTGAAGACGGGCGGGTGTTGGCACAGCCAGATTTCATCGGGGGTGGCAGCCGTACGGCTCATGGTGAAGGCACGCATGTCGGCCAAAGCTGTTGCACCGTCAATACGGCCCAAATGCCTGACAAGCGGGCGGTTCATGCCAGCGCCAGCCCTCTCACACGATGATCCACGAGAATTTCCATTGCCCATTGAAAATGGCCCTGCTGCTGTCCGGCGGCCAAAGCCGCACGACAGCACAAGGCCATCCAAAAAACGTTGACTGCTGGCCTGCTTACTTGGGCAACAGCACCTTGTCAACCACGTGAATCACGCCGTTCGACTGAATGACGTCGGCCGTGGTCACCGTGGCGGTGCCACCGGATTCATCCGTCACCTTGACGGCGCCGTTGGACGCCGAGGCGGTCAATGAGCCGCCGGAGACCGTCTTCAGCGTGGCCTTGCCACCGCCCGCGGTGATGGCTTTGGTCAACGCGGCGGCGTCCATCTTGCCAGCGACGACGTGGTCTGTCAGCACCTTGGTCAGCGCGGGCTTGTTTTCCGGCTTCAGAAGCGTGTCAACGGTGCCGGCTGGCAGCGCTGCAAAGGCGGCGTTGGTTGGTGCGAACACGGTGAAAGGACCGGGGCCCTTCAAGGTCTCGACCAGGCCAGCGGCCTTGACGGCGGCAACCAGCGTGGTGTGGTCTTTCGAGTTGACGGCGTTATCGATGATGTCCTTGGAAGCGTACATCGGTGCGCCTCCGACAGTCACTTGTGCGGAGACGGTGAAGGTCACGGCGGCAAGCGTTGCAGCAAGCGTCAATGCGGCAGTTTTGGCAAATTTCATGACAACCTTTTAAGTGAAATTGAACACAGTAAACCGGTTCGCTGCATTGAGGAATGAAGCGCACCGGACCCCATTCTGTACGCAAGCACCGCACGCGTGGATGCAAGGCGCCCACGACAACGCCTGGTCACAGCACCATTTTGACCAGCGGATGTCCGGACAAAGCGCGGTAAAGCCCGTCGAGCTGCTCGCGGCTGGTGGCGTGAATGGTCAGCGTGATGGCCAGGTAATGGCCGTTTCGGCTGGGCCGCGTGGTCATGTCAGCCGCGTCAAAAGCCGGGTCGAACTGACGTGCTATGTCCGCCATGGCTTCGGCAAAGCCGTCAACCTGGCGGCCCATGACCTTGATCGGGAACAAGGACGGGTATTCGATCAACGACACCTCGGCAGCTAGGTCTTCCATGCGCGGCGGCTTTCTCAATAAGTGGCGGCAAGCAGCAACGAAAGTGAAGACGGCCGCAGCGTCATTTGATCCACAGCCGCAGCGAATCCCAGGTACGGCCCACCACGCCGGCCTGCTCGACGTCGGCTTGCGCCACCAGCGGCACTTCAGTCACCGGCGCACCGGCGGCGGTCGTCACCTTGAGCGTGCCGACGCGCTGGCCTTTCACCAGCGGCGCAACCAGCGGGTCGCTGCGTTCGATTCGCGTCTGCAGCTTGCTGCCTTCGCCCTTCGGTACGGCGATGAACACCGCTCCGGCGGCACCCAATGGCACGTCATTGGACTTGCCCTTCCACACCGCCGCAGTGCTCATCGGCTTGCCTTCTTCGAACAGACGCACCGCGTCAAACGCCTGGTAGCCCCAGTTGAGCAGCTTCTGGCTTTCATTGGCGCGCGCTTCCAGCGAGACGGTGTTGAGCACCACGCTCAGCAGGCGCCGTTTGCCGCCGCCTGGGCCGCTGGCGGCCAGGTTGGGAAACTCGCGCTGCGCACTCGCCACCAGGCAATAGCCAGCGGCCTCGGTGTAGCCGGTTTTCATGCCGTCCACGCTCGGGTCGCGGCGCAGCAGCAGGTTGCGGTTGGGCTGGGTGATGTTGTTGTAGCGGTACTCACGAATCGAGTAGTACGGGTACATGTCCGGGAAGTCACGAATGATGTGGGCGGCAATCGCCGCCAGGTCACGCGCCGTGCTCTTGTGCCCAGCCTCGGTCAGCCCGGTGACGTTTTTGAACGCGGTGTGTGTCAGGCCCCAGGCTTGCGCCTGGTGGTTCATCATGGCGACGAACTGTTCCAGCGTGCCGCCCACGGCTTCGGCCAGTGCAACGGAGGCGTCGTTGCCACTTTGCGCAATCATGCCGCGCAGCAGTTCATCGACCTTCGGCGTCATCGTGGTGTCGATGAACATCAACGAGCCGCCGCCCTTGCGCTCTTCCCAGGCTCGCTTCGACACCGGCAGCGTCTGCTCGAGCGCTATTTTCTTGTCGCGCAGCGCGGCGAAGACGATGTAGGCCGTCATCAGCTTGGTCAGCGAGGCCGGGTCGGCCGGCGCATCGGCATTGCGTTCAGCCAGCGTCTGCTGAGTAGTGAGGTCCAGCAGCAAGTAGCTTTTGGCCGCCACTTCAGGCGGCTGCGGTGCTTGCGCCCGGGCGCTGCCGGCAAGGCCCAGCACCAGTGCAACGCCAGCGGCGCGAACGAAATGGCCAAACGAGGAAGGGAATATTTTCATGGGGGCAGCAAGGCCGACAGAGGGTTGATTCAGCGGGACAGCGTCTGCAGCTGCTGCACGATCACATCGCGCAGCAGCGTCAACTGTCCATGGAAAAAATGGCCGATGCCGGGCAACACGATCACCGGCAGCGTTTGCGGGCGGGCCCAGTCGAGCGTGGCCGACAACGGCACCACATCGTCCGCTTCGCCGTGGATGACGACCGTGCCGGGCGGCACCGCCGGCACCTGCTGTTTGGCAGTCGAAGGGCCGACCAGCACCAGCCGCTGCGGTTTGGCCACGCCTTCCAGCCGGTGCGCCGCGGCGGCGGCCACATAACCGCCAAACGAAAAACCAGCCAGCACGAACAGCGCGCCGGGCGCTGCATGCGCCGCGATGACGGCCAATGCATCGTCGACCTCACCACGGCCATCATCCCAGGCGCCGGCAGAAGCGCCAACGCCGCGGAAGTTGAAGCGCACGCTGCGCAAACCGGTCTGCAAGGCGGCGCGGGTCAGCGTCTGCACCACCTTGTTGTCCATCGTGCCGCCGTGTTGCGGATGCGGGTGACAGACGATGGCCGTGCCCCGCGGGGTGCCGGCCGGTACATCGATGGCGCATTCAATGGCGCCGGCCGGCCCTTCAACCGTGCTGCGAACGGTTTGCGGATTCATCGGCGCCCTCAGCGCCCGACGGTGGGCGGCAGGCGCAGCCGCTCGACCACTTCACCGCGCAGCAGGTGCGAATCGACGATGTCATCGATGTCGGCGGCATCGACGTAGGTGTACCAGACCGCTTCGGGGTAAACCACCGCCACCGGCCCGCCGGCACAGCGGTCGAGGCAACCGGCTTTGTTGACGCGGATGCGGCCGGGGCCGGCCTGGCCCGCGGCCTTGACGCGCGACTTGCAATGATCGAAACCTGCCTGCGCGCCGTGGTTTGCACAGGCGTCCTGGCCACCGTCACGGGCATTGAGGCAAAAGAAAATGTGGCGTTCGTAATAGCTCATCGGCGCATTCTAAAAGTCAGTCGTCACGCGAACCGAGGCGCGTCAACAAGTAAACCATCGCTGCGTAAGGCCAAAGCCAGCCGACCCATTGCGCCACGCCATGGAAGCGGATGAACCGCCCTTGCTCCCAGGCGCTGAGGCTTTGCGAGAAATAAGCGTCCGCTGGCGCCTGCGCCACCAGGGCCACCAGCGCGCCGAGCGCCAACAACCCCAATCCGACCGCGGCGCGGCGTGGCACCCAGACCAGCGCCAGCGCCAGCGCCGTGCCGAAAAGCAGGGCGTCGCTGGCCAAGGGGGTGCGCCACGCCAACGCGTGCTGCGGCCCAAAATTCAAGGCCGTCGACAAGGTGCTGGCGGCAAAAGCCAACCCCGCCGCACCGGCTACCAACACGGCACGGCGCCAACCAGCCGGTGAAGCGGCGAACGCCACCAGGCACGGCGCCAGCAGGCCCAGCACCGTGGCGCTGAATTCAGCAAAGCGGGGCAGGGATGCCGCGGGGTGCAGCGGCGCATCGAGATGAAACAAAACCGCCAGCGAGGCGGCCCAGGGCGTGCCCTGCACCGCATCGAGCGCAGCCTCGCGCAGCCGTGGCAGCACGTGCCCGAGGCCCAATGGCAAGGCGGCCGGAAACAGCAAGCCCGCAGGCCACAGCACGATCAACGCCAACGCGCCGGCGCTGCGGTCCACGAACCAGCGTTCGCGCAGCTGCTGCCAGCGCTGCGCGCCGCCCGCCGCCTGCACCAGCAGGGCCAGCAGGGCGCCACACACGCTGCCCACGGTGTTGAGCAGCCAGTCGAGATTGGACGGCACGCGTTGCGGCAGGTAGTTCTGCGTCAACTCCATGACGGCCGACAAACCGCTGCCGAGGCCAACACCTAAAGCGAGGCCACGCTGGACCGAGCCCCCGGTGCGCACCACCGAGGCAAACACCAGCGTCGCCAACGGTATGTAGCCCAGCCAGTTGGCCACTACATCAAAAAGCGACCACCAGTGCGGCCAGGGCAGCAGGGCAAAAGCCCAGGGCGACACGCCAGGCTGTGCCCAGCCAGCGAAAGGGTAGAGGCTGGCATAGACGATCAACGCCGCATAGGCCCAGGCGAGCGGCGTGGCGGAACTGCGGTGGCGCGCCATGGGCAAAATGCGCGGCGAGCGCCAACGCCGGCTGGCGTTAAAACGGCTTGACGACGACCAACACCACGATGGCGGTAAACAGCAGCACGGCCGCTTCGTTGAAGAAGCGGAACCAGCGCTCGCTTCGCTGGTTGGTGAAGCGCTCGAAACCGCGCAGCAGCGAACGGCAGCCGTGGTGGTAGCCGATGGCCAGCACCACCAGCGCCAGCTTGGCGTGCAGCCAGCCGCCGCCGGCATAGGCCCTGAAATTCGACAGCCACAGCCAGGCGCCCAGCACCAGCGCCACCACCATCAGCAGGCTGCTGAAGCGGTAGAGCTTGCGCGCCATCAACAGCAGGCGCTCGCGTTCCGCATGGCTGTCAGCCGGCACGGTGGCCAAGTTGACGAAGATACGCGGCAAATAAAAGAGGCCGGCAAACCAGCTGGCGGCGAAGACGAGGTGAAAGGCTTTGATCCAGAGCATGGGTCATTATGGCGACGCGGCGGCGCCCCGCAACCCGCCTGGAAAAACCCCGGCCGCGGGCCGGGGCGAAAAGAGCCTTTGCGCTGTCACACGGTCAGGCACCTGCTCAGGGAGGAAAGCAGGGGATGAAAACGTCGCCGTTATCATCCGTTGAAAATATTAACAGAGCGCGGCGGATGCGCCAGCAGCGGTGCCGCTGGTCTGCGGCTGCTGCTTGTGGCTGCTTCTCCGCGCGCCTTGAGACGCCTTTGACGAGCGCCGCGCCGTGCACATTCCGCCCCCTTTCCCCAGCAGCCGTCCGCGCCGCTTGCGCCGCGATGAATTCACACGGGCGCTGGTGCGCGAGCACCGCTTGCATGCAAGCGACCTGATCCTGCCGGTGTTTCTACAAGCCGGGCAAGGTTTGGCTCACGACGTGGCTTCCATGCCCGGCGTGCAGCGCCTGAGCCTGGACCGTCTGCTGCCGCTGGCTGAGCAATGCCTGCAGCTCGGCGTGCCGGTGATGGCGCTTTTCCCGGTCATCGCCCCAACGTTGAAAACAGCGGACGGGCGCGAAGCGGCGAACCCTGACGGGCTGGTGCCGACCGCGGTGCGCGAAATCAAAAAGCGCTTTCCCGAGCTGGGCCTGCTGACCGACGTGGCGCTGGACCCCTACACCAGCCACGGGCAAGACGGCTTGCTTGACGACAGCGGCTACATCGTCAACGACAGCACCGTGGCCGCGCTGACGGACCAGGCGCTGGTGCAGGCCGCAGCAGGGGTCGACATCGTGGCGCCAAGCGACATGATGGACGGGCGCATCGGCGCCATCCGCAGCGCGCTCGAGTCCAGCGGCGCGATCCACACCCGCATCATGGCCTACAGCGCCAAGTACGCCAGCGCTTTCTACGGCCCGTTCCGCGACGCGGTGGGCTCCGCCGCCAGCCTGGGACGAGGCCACAAACGGGCCTATCAAATGGACCCGGCCAATAGCGATGAGGCGTTGCGCGAAGTGGCGCTCGATCTGGCGGAAGGCGCCGACATGGTGATGGTCAAGCCCGGCCTGCCTTATCTGGACATCGTGCGCCGCGTCAAAGACGCCTTCCGCGTGCCGACTTTTGCCTATCAGGTCAGTGGCGAATACGCGATGCTCAAGGCCGCCGCCGCCAACGGCTGGCTGGACCCGGAGGCGGCGATGATGGAGACGCTTCTGGCGTTCAAGCGCGCTGGCGCCGATGGTGTGTTGACCTACTTCGCGCTGGACGCCGCCAAAGCCCTTCGCACGGCAGGCTGAAACCGTTTTCTCCCGGCCCTGCCGCCATGCGCCTCTTTCACATCGACGGTGACCAGTTCCAGGAACTGGCGCAACTGCCCGAAGCCTTGCCCGCTACCGGCTACCTGTGGGTGGGCAGCGCGCGGCGTGAATTCGAAGTCAACGCCACCGTGTTGCAGCAAGCGCTGCAACGCTGGACGGGCGGCGCGCTGGTCGACCTGCACATCGTCGACCTGTTGAACAACCAACTGCCTTCGCATTACGACTACACCTCCTGGTACGACTTGCTGGTGTTCCGCCGGCTGGCAGCGGGCCTCGGCAGCGCCGGCATGTTTCTCGACGACCACAAGGGCACGCTGGCCACGGCGCGGGCCGCGCTGGCTGCCATTGACACCAGCCCGGTCGGCTTCGCCGTGTTCGACCGCGTGCTGCTGACCGTGCACCCGACCGACTGCAGCGTGCGCGAATTCTTCGCCAACCGGTTGCAAAGCCAGGTCCAGGCCACGGGCGACAAGCCGGGCGCGCTGGAAG
>JANXMO010000116.1 GCA_025354615.1 Burkholderiales bacterium
TTTCGTCGACGTGCGCCGCATCGCCTGACAGCCCTGTAGGGCAGCGTTGAAGAAGGGAAAAAAATGCAAGCTTTCACCGTTCACCATGGCTTGGTGGCGCCGATGGACCGCGAGAACGTCGACACCGACGCCATCATTCCAAAGCAGTTTCTCAAGTCGATCCAGCGCTCGGGTTTCGGCGTCAATTTGTTCGATGAATGGCGTTACCTTGATGCGGGGTTTCCCGGACAAGACGCTTCTACGCGTCGCCCCAACCCCGATTTCGTCTTGAACCAGCCGCGTTTCAAAGGGGCTTCGGTGCTGCTGGCCAGAAACAATTTTGGTTGTGGTTCCTCGCGTGAACACGCGCCTTGGGCGCTGGACCAATACGGCTTCCGTGCGCTGATCGCGCCCAGCTATGCCGACATTTTTTTCAACAACTGCTTCAAGAACGGACTGCTGCCCATCGTGCTGCCCGAGGCGCAGGTCGCCCAGTTGTTCGATGAAGTGGCCGCTTTTGCGGGTTATGCCCTGACGATTGATCTGCCACGCCAGGTGGTGATCAAGCCCAACGGCAGCGAATGGCCGTTCGACGTGCAGCCGTTTCGCAAGTTTTGCTTGACCAACGGCTTTGACGACATCGCGCTGACTTTGCGGCACGCTGAAAAAATCAGGGCCTTCGAAGCCGAGCGCCTGTTGAAGCAGCCCTGGCTGGCGCATTCGCTGCCGGCTTGAAACGACGTTTTGAAGGAAGCAAAGTGAAGATAGCCATCTTGCCCGGTGACGGCATCGGCGTTGAAATCGTCGCCCAGGCCGAGCGCGTGCTGCAATGCCTGGACCTGTGCTTCGAAACTGAAATCGCACTCGTTGGCGGTGCTGCCTACGCTGCGCACGGCCACCCGCTGCCCGAGGCCACGCTGCAGTTGGCGCGTGCGGCGGATGCGGTGTTGTTCGGCGCGGTTGGCGACCCTCGCTATGACGCGATCGAGCGCGCGCTGCGGCCTGAGCAAGCCATTTTGGGCCTGCGCAAGCACCTGCAGCTGTTCGCCAACCTGCGGCCGGCGCTGTGCCATGCGCCGCTGACGCACGCCTCCAGCCTGCGCCCCGAACTGGTCAGCGGGCTGGACCTGCTTATCATCCGCGAGCTGACCGGCGACGTTTATTTTGGCCAGCCGCGCGGGCGCCGCACGGCGCCGGATGGTGCTTTCCCCGGGGCCGAGGAAGGCTTCGATACGATGCGTTATGCGCGGCCTGAAATCGAGCGAATTGCGCATGTGGCATTCCAGGCGGCACGCCAGCGCAGCCGGCGCGTCACCAGCGTCGACAAAGCCAATGTGCTGGAAACTTTCCAGTTCTGGCGCGATGTCGTTACCGAAGTGCATGCGCAGTATCCCGATGTCGAACTCAACCACATGTACGTCGACAACGCGGCAATGCAGCTGGTGAAAGCGCCGAAGCAATTCGACGTCATCGTGACGGGCAACTTGTTTGGCGATATTTTGTCGGACGAGGCGGCCATGCTCACCGGCTCCATCGGCATGCTGCCATCGGCCTCGTTGGACGCCGCTGGCAAAGGCCTGTACGAGCCCAGCCATGGAAGCGCGCCCGACATCGCCGGCCGGAGCATCGCCAACCCGCTGGCTACAATTCTGTCGCTGGCAATGATGTTGCGGTTCTCGCTTCATCAAGAGGAAGCGGCCGACCGTGTGGAGGCCGCTGTTCAGCAGGCGCTGGCGGCGGGCTTGCGCACGCCGGACATCTGGTCCGAAGGCACTCGCCGGGTCGGCACGGTCGAAATGGGCGATGCGGTGGTTGCGGCCCTGACGACAAGCGCTTCTTTCAACGGCTGAAAGAACGGTCGAAAGAGCGGGGCAGCACGGTGCAACAGGAATGGCAAAGGCGAACAGCATGAAACTCGTTGGATTGGTTGGCTGGCGCGGCATGGTCGGTTCGGTGTTGATGGGCCGGATGCAGGCCGAAGGCGACTTTGCGCATTTCGAGCCCTTGTTCTTCAGCACCAGCAATGCGGGCGGCGCGGCGCCGGCGCAGGCGAAAAACGAAACAAAGCTCAAAGATGCGCATGACATCGCCGCGCTGGCGCGTTGCGATGTCATAGTCACCGCGCAGGGTGGCGACTACACCGCCGCAGTGTTTCCGCAGCTGCGCGCGGCCGGCTGGCAGGGCCATTGGATAGACGCGGCGTCGACGCTGCGTATGCGGAACGACGCCGTCATCGTCCTCGACCCGGTCAATCGTCGCGTGATCGATGACGCAATGGCCGCCGGCGGGCGCAACTGGATCGG
>JANXMO010000350.1 GCA_025354615.1 Burkholderiales bacterium
CCACGTCGCCGCGGCGGCCTGCCGTGTCTTGCATTTCAGCGCTCATGAGACCACTCCAACGAGGTAAACGAGACTGAACAGCGCCACCCAGACGATGTCCAGCGTGTGCCAGAAAAGGCTGAAGCACAGCAGGCGGCGCAGCACATCGTCGCGATAGCCCTTGGCGGCCACCTGCGCCATCATCGTCAGCAGCCACAGCAAGCCGGCGGCAACGTGCAGGCCATGGCAGCCGATCAACGCAAAAAAAGCCGAAAGAAAGCCGCTGCGCGACGGCCCGGCCGATTGCGCCACCAGGTCTGCAAATTCGCGTATTTCAAGCGCCAGAAAGGCCGAGCCCAGCACGAACGTCATCGCCATCGACAAATGGAAAAGCCGGCCGATCTTGGCCTTGGCGCCGATCGCGGCCAGCCCGCAGAAAAAACTCGAAGCGAGCAAGCAGGCCGTCTCGATGGCGACGTTGCGTATCTCAAACAGGTCACGGCCGCTCGGGCCGCCGGCGGTGCTGTCGGTCTGCACCGCATAGGTCGCAAAAAAAGCGGCAAACAAGATGATGTCGCTGATCAAAAAAATCCAGAAGCCATAGCCCACGACGATGCGCTTGAAGGCAGCCGGGTCGGCAGCTTCCAAGTGGGTCTTTTCTTTTCCGCTGACGGCGGCAGTGGTCATGGTGGATGCGGCGTTCATGGGGCCGGCTGCGGTTGGGCAAGCGCCTCCGCGCGGGCGCGGCGGTTTGCACCGTCGAGGCGGGCGACAGTGGCGGCGGGAATCCGGTCTTCACCCCCGTCGCGCCAGGCGAAGACGACGAAGGTGGCAAAAGCACCGACAAACGCCACGCCCACCAGCCACCAGATGTGCCAGATCAGCGCAAAACCCATCACGCTGGCGAAGAAGGCGCAGATGAACCCGGTGGGGCTGTTGCGCGGCATGTGGATGTCGACGTAGGCCGGCTCGGCGGCCGGCGTGCGCTGTTGTTCAAGCGCGGTTTGCTTCTGGTGCCAATAAGCCTCCTGGCCTTCGACATTCGGCAGCACCGCGAAGTTGAACATCGGCGGCGGTGAAGCGGTTGCCCATTCGAGCGTGCGCCCGTTCCAGGGGTCGCCCGTCGCATCGCGCAGCGACTTGCGCTGGCGAATGCTCACCACCAGCTGCGTGACCTGCAGCCCGATGCCCACGAGGATAAGCGCAGCGCCGGCGGCCGCCACCAGCAGCCAGGGCCGCCATGCCGCCACGTCGTAATGCTGCAAACGCCGCGTCATGCCCATCAAGCCAAGTGCGTAGAGCGGCATGAAAGCAAGGTAGAAACCAGCCGTCCAACACCAGAAAGCTGCTTTGCCCAGGCCCTCGTGCAGCCGAAAGCCGAACGCCTTCGGGAACCAGTAGCTGTAACCGGCGAAGGCGCCAAACAGCACGCCGCCGATGATGACGTTGTGAAAGTGGGCCACGAGGAAAAGGCTGTTGTGCAGCACGAAATTGGCCGGCGGCACGGCCAGCAGCACGCCCGTCATGCCGCCGATCACGAAGGTCACCACGAAGCCCAGCGCCCACAGCAGCGGCACCGAGAAGACCACGCGCCCGCCGTACATCGTGAAAAGCCAGTTGAAGACCTTGACGCCGGTGGGCACCGCAATCACCATCGTCGCGATGCCGAAAATCGCGTTCACGTCGGCCCCGGCGCCCATCGTGAAGAAGTGGTGCAGCCAGACCATGAAGGCGAGCAAGCAAATCGCCATCGTCGCGGCGACCATCGAGCGGTAACCAAACAGCGGCTTGCTGGAAAAGGTGGAGAACACTTCGGAAAAAATGCCGAACGCCGGCAGGATGAGGATGTAGACCTCGGGGTGGCCCCAGGCCCAGATCAGGTTCATGAACATCATGACGTTGCCGCCGGCTTCATTGGTGAAGAAGTGGAAGCCGGCGTAGCGGTCGAGCAGCAGCATGGTGAAAGTGGCGGTCAAGATCGGAAAGGCGGCGACGATCAGCAGGTTCGAGGCCAGCGTCGTCCAGCAAAACATCGGCATGCGCAAGTAGTCCATGCCGGGCGCGCGTACCTTCAGCACCGTCGTCACGAGGTTGATGCCGGACAGCAGCGTGCCGACGCCGGAAATCTGCAGCGCCCACAGGTAGTAGTCAACGCCCACCCCGGGCGAATACGCCAGCTCGGACAACGGCGGGTACGGCAACCAGCCGGTTCGCGCGAATTCGCCGACGACCAGCGAGAGGTTGATGAGCAAGGCACCCGCCGCTGTCAGCCAGAAGCCGACGGAGTTCAGCGTCGGGAAAGCGACGTCACGCGTGCCCAGCTGCAGCGGCACGACGAAGTTCATCAAACCGATCATGAACGGCATGGCGACGAAAAAAATCATCATCGTGCCGTGGGCCGAGAAGATCTGGTTGTAGTGCTCGGGTGGCAGAAAACCGGGCCCGTTCAGCGCAATCGCCTGCTGCACGCGCATCAGACCAGCGTCGGCAAACCCTCGCAGCAGCATCACCATCGCCAACACGACGTACATCACGCCGATGCGCTTGTGGTCGACGCTGCTCAGCCATTCTTTCCACAGGTAAGGCCAGTGCCCTTTGACGATCACCCAGCCGAACACGCCGAGCAGGACGGCGGCGACCACCGCTGCCGCCATCAGCGGCAACGGTTGACCGAGCGGAATGGCGGCCCCGCTGAGCTTGCCCCACATCTCAGTGCGCCAGCAGGGGCTGCTGCATGGCGCCGGCCGCTCCGGGTGCGGGTCCGCTGGCCGGTGGCATGGCCTGGGTGGCAATGCGTTGGTAGAGCCCGCCTGCCACCGACCGATACGCGCTCGGCGCCAGCGGAACGCCTTGTTTCGCCAACGCCGCGTAATGGGCGTCGTCGAGCACGGGCTCGGTGCCGCGGGCCGTTGTGTCGACCCAACGGGCAAATGCGGCAGGCGGCACGATGTGGACGGGGAAGTGCATGTCGGAAAACCCTTCGCCGCTGTAATGGCCGGAAATGCCGCGAACGGTGCCGACCTGGTCGGCCTGCAGGTTGAGCTGGGTCGTCATGCCATTCATGGTGTAGATCATGCTGCCCAGTTGCGGGATGAAAAAGGTGTTCATGACGCTGGCCGAAGTGAGTGAGAAGTGCAGCGGCACGCTGACCGGAACGATCAGCTGGTTCACGGTTGCGACCCGCTGGTCGGGGTAGATGAACAGCCATTTCCAGTCGAGCGACACGACCTGGATGTTCAACACGGGCAGTTCCGATTCGATCGGCCGCGCCGGGTCGAGCTGGTGCGCACCGATCCACGTCACCCCGCCGAGCAGAAGAATGACCATCAACGGCACCGCCCATACGACGAGTTCAATGCGGCCTGAAAACGCCCACTCCGGCCGGCGATGCGCGCGCTTGTTCGAGGCGCGAAACCACCAGGCCATGCCCAGCGTGGCAACGATGGTGGGCACGACGACCGCCAGCATGATGGCCAGCGAATTGATCAGGATTGTCTTTTCGGCACTGCCGATCGGGCCGATCGGGTCGAGAACGGCCGGCTGGCAAGCTGACAGCAGCGTCGACAGTGCCACAACACAGGCCCACGGCACGCCGCGAGGCGCACACGCAAGAGAGCGGCGGTTCAGAATT
Source organism: Burkholderiales bacterium (assembly GCA_025354615.1). Taxonomy (GTDB): domain Bacteria; phylum Pseudomonadota; class Gammaproteobacteria; order Burkholderiales; family Burkholderiaceae_C; genus JANXMO01. Next base: position 3,611 of record JANXMO010000350.1, read on the forward strand.
TTTTTGACTCGGTGCATGGTGAATGTGGCCGGCGCGGGCAGGCAGTTGGCCCGAGCCTGTCGGGCAAGCGGCATTTGATGTGCCAGGGCAGGCCGGCCACGCCGCCGGGCAACGGGCTCAACCCGGTCAGCCCGCTTCGTGCAGCGCCTCGTCAACCAACTCCACCCAGTGGCGCACGGGTGTGCTGGTGCCGCTTTGCAGGTGCTGGATACAGCCGACGTTGGCGGAAACAATGGTGTCGGCGGCCAGCGGGGCGAGGTGAGCGAGCTTGCGGTCGCGCAGCGCGAGGGCCAACTCGGGCTGCAGCACCGAGTAAGTACCCGCCGAGCCGCAGCACAAGTGGCTTTCGCTGGGCGCCAGGCTGACTTCGAAACCCAGCGCCTTCAAATGCATTTCAACGCCGCCACGCAATTGCTGACCGTGCTGCAGCGTGCACGGCGGGTGATAGGCGAGCCGGGGGGCGTTGCGGAGTTGCAGCTGCGGCTGCAGCAAGGGCGTCAACTCGGGCAGCAGTTCGGACAGGTCTTTCGTCAAGGCGCTGATGCGCTGCGCGCGCTCGGCGTATGCAGGGTCACCGGCCAGCGCATGGCCGTAGTCTTTGACCATCACGCCGCAGCCGGAGGCGTTCATGACGATGGCTTCCACTTGGCCCGTAGCCACCATGGGCCACCAGGCGTCGACATTGCGCCGCATGTCGTCCAGGCCGCCGCTCTGGTCGCCCAGGTGGGTGCGCAGAGCGCCGCAGCAGCCGGCGCCGTCGGCCACCAGGGTTTGAATGCCGGCGGCGTCCAGCACGCGCGCGGTGGCGCTGTTGATGTTGGGCAACAGCGCCGGCTGCACGCAGCCCAGCAGCAGCAACACCTTGCGCGGGTGTTCGCGGGTTGGCCAGCGGGGCGGCCGCGGGGCAGCTTTGGCGGGCACTTTCTGGCGCAGGGCGTCAGGCAACAAGGGCCGCAAGGCCTGCCCCAACTTCAGCGCTGGCGCGAACAAGGGCGACGTCAAGCCTTCCTTGAGCAGCCAGCGCACCGCCTGCTCACCCGCCGGGCGCGGCACTTGTGCATCAACGATGCGCCGGCCGATGTCGACCAACGCGCCATATTCAACGCCCGACGGGCAAGTGGTTTCGCAACTGCGGCAGGTCAGGCAGCGGTCGAGGTGCAGCTGGGTTTTGCGGCTGACCGGCTCGCCCTCCAGCGCCTGCTTGATCAGGTAAATGCGCCCGCGCGGCCCGTCAAGCTCGTCGCCCAGCAACTGGTAAGTTGGGCAGGTGGCGGTGCAAAAGCCGCAGTGCACGCACTTGCGCAAAATGGCTTCGGCCGCCGTGCCGTCGGGCGTGCCTTGAAATGCCGGCGCGAGTTGGGTTTGCATGGGACGGACGTTACGCCAGTGTCACCAGCCGGGGTAGAGCCGACCCCGGTTGAAAATGCCAGCCGGGTCGAACGATTGTTTGAGCGCGCGGTGAATGCGCTCGAGCGGCGGCGCAAGCGGCGTGAACACACCGGTGGCGCGCGGGTTGGAGCGGAACCGCACGGCGTGGCCGCCGGCCGCGGCGGCGGCTTCGCGCACCTGGGTGGCCGCTGCGGCGCTGCACAGCCAGCGCTGCGCGCCGCCCCACTCGATCAGCAACGCGCCGGGCAAGGGCAGCGGGGCGGCGGTGGGCGGCAGCGACAGGCGCCACAAGCTCTCGTTGCCAGCGGCCACACGGGCCTGGGCCTCACTGAAGAACACGTCCTGGTGGTCGCGCAAGCCTTGCCAAAAAGCGCTGGCCAGCGCGGGTTCAACCGCCTCGCCGCCCAGCGCCGCGCAGGCCGCGCGCACCGCCGCCTCGGCGCCGCGCAGGCGAACGGCCAGCGTGCCGTCGAACCAGGCGCTGGCGTTCAGCGGCAGTGGCTGGCCGGCCCACTGGTTGAGCTGGTGGACGGCGGCGGCCTCGTCCAACTCGAAGCGCAGCGTGGCGGTGGCCGGCGCTACCGGCAGCACTTTCAGGCTGACTTCGAGAATCACCCCCAGCGTGCCGAGCGAGCCGGCCAACAGACGCGACACGTCATAGCCGGCGACGTTTTTCATCACCTGGCCGCCAAAGCTCAGCACCTCGCCGCGGCCGTTGAGCAGCGTGGCGCCGAGCACGTGGTCGCGCACCGAGCCGGCTGCCGCGCGCGCCGGGCCGGCCAAACCCGCCGCCACCATGCCGCCCACGGTGCCGCCCGGCACGGCATCTGCGCCGCCAAAATGCGGTGGCTCGAACGGCAGGCACTGCCCCTGCTGCGCCAGTG
>JANXMO010000156.1 GCA_025354615.1 Burkholderiales bacterium
TCGGCCAGCCGGCGCACGATCTTGAGCATTTCCTTTTGCTCGGCTTCAACTTCGCTGACCTTGACCGGGCCGCGCGAGTCGAGGTCTTCGCGCAGCGTTTCGGCGCCGCGAGACGACATGTTCTTGAACACCTTCTCGCGCATTTCCGGCGTCGCGCCCTTCAGCGCAATCACCAGCGACTCGCTCTGTACTTCCTTCAGCAGCATCTGCACGCCCTTGTCGTCGAGCTTGCTCAGGTCGTCGAAGGTGAACATGTTGTCCTGGATCTTCTGCGCCAGGTCGTTGTCGGCTTCACGGATGAAGTCGAGCGCGGAGGTTTCGATCGCCGCGCCGAGCAGGTTGATGATTTCCGCGGCCGGCTTGACGCCGCCCAGCGTCGCCTTGCGCGCCTTCTCGCCGCCAGCCAATATCTTGCTCATCACCTCGTTCAGGTCTTTCAGCGCCGAGGGCTGAATGCCGTCCAGCGTGGCAATGCGCACCAGCACCTCGTTGCGGTGGCGCTCGGTGAAGAATTTCAGGATCAGCGACGCCTGCTCGAAATCCAGATGCACCAGAATCGCGGCCACGATTTGCGGGTGCTCGTTGCGCAGCAGCTCGGCCACCGAGCCGGCGTCCATCCATTTCAGGCTCTCGATGCCCGAGGTGTCACCTTCCTGCAGGATGCGGTCGATCAGCAGGTTGGCTTTTTCCTCGCCCAGCGCGCGGCGCAGCACCGATTTGACGTATTCATCGTTGTCCGGCACCAGCAGGTTCTGGTCGAGCGCCTGCTGGTTGAAGCGCTGCATCACGTCGTTGACCCGCTCGCGTGACACCGCGCCCATCTTCGCAATCACTTCACCCAGGCGCTGCACCTCTTTCGGCTGCAGGTGCTTGAAGACTTCGCCCGCGTCTTCCTCGCCAATCGACATCAGCAGGATGGCCGCGTCTTCAGCGGTGTTGGATTCGTCTTTGGCCATGGTTTTTTAATATTGAGCCGGCATCAACGAACTTGAATCGCTTGTCGGGTGAGCGCTAACTCCTTCTCCCGCTCGCGGGAGAGGGCCGGGGTGAGGGATGGCGCATGGCACAGACAGTGGATGCGGTGCCTGCACTGCAGCCCTCACCCCCACCCTCTCCCACAAGCGGGAGAGGGAGCAATCCAACAAGGGTGGTTGAAAGGGCATCAACAAACCTGAGTCGGTTGTCGAATCAACAGTAACTCCCTCTCCCGCAAGCGGGAGAGGGAGCCGACCAACAAAGGTTGTTGAGTCGGCATCAACGAACCTGAATCGGTTGTCTGGTCATCCATCGGGCATGCTTTCAAGTTCAGTTGTGCCGGATCAACAACTCAGGCATCCGGGCCGGTGACCCAACCGCTGAGGATCGATGCCACGGCGGCCGGGTTGACCTTGGCCAGCTTGCGCACTTGGTCCAGTTGTTCGCCGGGCGGCGGCCCTTGCAGCGCCGGCATGGCATTCGCGGCCAGCGCGGGCAGCGCTTCGTTGCCGTCGATCACCGCGTCCACCAGGCCGCCCGGCTCGACCGGAGCGGGCGGCGGCAGTGCCGCTTTCAATCCGGGGCGGATCATGCCGAACAGCACCATCGCCGCCACTGCCACCAGGGCCGCCGGCACCGCGGCGGCGCGCAGCATGTCCAGCAACTCCGGCTGCTTCCACCACGGCGTGTCGATGTGGGTGACGGTTTCGACCTTGAACGGCGCGTTGATGACCTTGACCGAGTCGCCGCGCTCCTTGCTGTAGCCGATGCTTTCCTGCACCAGCGCGGTCAGTTTTTCCAATTCGTCCGGCGTCAGCGGTACCGTCGTCGTCTTGCCCTTGGCATCGGTCACCGTGCGGCTGTTGACGACCACCGCCGCGTTCAGCCGCTTGACGGTGCCGGTGGCGCCGCGCGTCACTCGCACCGTTTTGTCGACTTCGAAATTGATGACGTTGTCGCGCCGGCTGCTGCCGCTGCCACCGCCGTTCTGGGCCGCCTGCAGCGGCGCCGAGGCGCCGGTCAACGGCGCCGTGGCCGCTTGCGGCGGCTGGTTCGACGCAGCGCCGGGCACGCCGGTGGCTGCGGCGCCGGTGCTGCCGCTTTGTTCGCTGCTTTGCTGGCTGCGCACGCTGGGCGTGGCGTTCTGGCCCTGGTTGGGTTTGAATTCTTCGCTGGTGGCTTCGGTTTGCGAAAAATCGAGGTCGGCGGTCACGTTGGCGCGCAGGTTCTCGCGGCCCACCACCGGCTCCAGCAGCTCGAAAATGCGCTTGCCGTAACTTGTTTCAAGCTGTGTTTTGTATTGCAGCTGCTGCGCGTCCAACGCCGCGCCCTGCGCGCTGTCAGGCGGCTGCGACAGCAGCGCGCCGTTCTGGTCGAGCACGCTGACAGCCTTCGGGTTCATTTCCGGCACGCTGCTGGCCACCAGGTGGACGATGCCGGCCACCTGCGCCGCATCCAGCGTGCGCCCGGGGTGCAGCGTCAGCATGACCGAGGCGCCGGGCTTTTGTTGCTCGCGAAAAAAGCCGTTCTGGTTCGGCAGCGCCAGATGCACGCGGGCCGCCTGCACCGCCGCCATCGAGGTGATCGAGCGCACCAGCTCGCCCTCCAGGCCGCGCTGAAAGGTCAGCCGCTCCTGGAACTGTGTTTGGCCGAAGCGGGCGCTGTCCATCAGTTCGAAGCCACCCACCGTGCCCTTGGGCAAGCCGCTGGCGGCCAGCTTCAGCCGCGCATCGTGCACCCTGCCCGCCGGCACCAGAATGGCGCTGCCGCCTTCGGTGTAACGGTACGGGATGTTCATCTGTGTCAGCTGCGCAATGACGGCACCGCCATCCTTGTCCGACAGGTTGGCGTACAGCACCTTGTAGTC
>JANXMO010000291.1 GCA_025354615.1 Burkholderiales bacterium
CTGGCCGCTGCGGCCGTGGCGACACAGCGGCCGACTGACATCGTCTTTCTGGTTTCGGCGGCATTTTCCTTGGCGGCTTCAGCCTTTTTCCCGGCCTTGGTGCTGGGCGTTTTTTGGCAACGCGCCAACCGGTGGGGCGCCATGAGTGGCATGCTGGCGGGGCTGACCGTTTCCGCAGGTTACATGGTGTTCAACGAACCGTGGTTGCGGGAAGGGTTCGACATCACTGTGCCGGTTGCGCTGTGGTGGGGCATTCAGCCAATTTCCGCTGGCGTCTTCGGGTTACCGGTAGGTTTTGCGGTGATGGCACTGGTCAGCCTTTTAACCCCCGCGCCCAGTATGCAAACCCAGGCTTTTACCCGCGCATTGCGAACGCCTGGCAACACACCATTGTTGCCACCCGGTGTGTGACAGGTAAGGCAGCCGCCAAAGGTATACTGATCGGCTTGCCTTGCCACACCCTTTGACGCCTTTGGGGTGGCTTTCCTGACTGTCAGGTACTCACAAGGAGATTCAATGCGTCATTACGAAATTGTGCTTTTGATCCACCCTGATCAAAGCGAACAGGTTCCAGCCATGCTGGAACGCTACAAAGGTGTCATCACCACCGGCGGCGGCAAAGTCCACCGCGTGGAAGACTGGGGCCGGCGCCAGCTGGCCTACCAAATTCAAAAACTCGGAAAAGCGCATTACCTCTGCATCAATATCGAGTGCGGCCAGGATGTGTTGACCGAATTGGAAACCGGGTTCCGTTTCAATGACGCCGTTCTGCGCCACTTGACGGTGCAAAAAAGCAAAGCGGAAACCACGCCGTCCGTCATGATGAAGGCGGTCGACAAGGAAGATTCCCGCAAGGCGCCGCAAGAGGCGACTGCCTGAAAACCTCGCAAGCGCTGAGCGTCGATGAACCGGCTGGTTTTGACGGCGCAAATCGCTGAACGAGGCGCCATGCGTTACACCCCTGCCGGTTTGCCAGCCGTTGATCTAAGCCTGAAGCACGAATCGCAAGTGACACAAAACGGTTCGGCTCGACAGGTGTCAATGGAAATCAAAGCGCGTGCCGTGGGCGATATCACGCAACGCTTGGCAGCCCTTGAAATGGGTAGCCAGCACGGATTTGCCGGCTTTCTGGGTTCACAGCGCAACGGCCGCGGCGTCGTTTTTCATGTCACGGAAATCCATAGTGCAGATGCCGGCATGAGCTGAGCGCATTTGCCTTTTCATTCAACGCGCTGTTGCAGCGCACGATTCAACCGAGGTTTCATATGCCCCCGCCACGTGGTAAAGGTAAGTTCTCCAAAGACCGCAAACCCAAGCGCAATCAGCAGTCACTGCTGTTTCGCCGCAAGCGCTTTTGCCGCTTCACCGTCACGGGCGTGACGGAAATCGATTACAAAGACATCGACACCCTGCGCGACTTCGTAGGTGAAAACGGCAAGATCACGCCGGCCCGCCTGACCGGGACCCGTGCCTTCTTCCAGCGCCAGCTGACGACGTGCATCAA
>JANXMO010000365.1 GCA_025354615.1 Burkholderiales bacterium
CCAACCTCGAACCCGTGTTGATCACCGGTATTGCGCAAGGCGGGCAGCTGATGACGACCACCGACGTCGACAACTGGCCGGGTGACGCGGAAGGCGTCATGGGCCCCGACCTGATGCAGCGCCTGCAGCGGCATGCAGAGCGTTTCAACACAAAAATCATTTTTGACCACATCAACCAGGTTGATTTTTCGCTTCGGCCTTTTTTGCTCACAGGCGATTCCGGGCAGTACAGCTGTGACGCTTTGATCATTGCAACCGGCGCCTCCGCCAAGTACCTCGGGTTGCCCTCTGAAACCGCTTTCATGGGGCGCGGTGTGAGTGGCTGTGCGACCTGCGATGGTTTTTTCTACCGGGGCGATGACGTGTGCGTGGTCGGCGGCGGCAATACCGCTGTTGAAGAGGCGTTGTACCTGTCAAATATCGCCAGCAAGGTGCACGTCATTCACCGCCGCGACAAATTCCGGGCGGAAGCGATTCTGGTCGACAAGCTGCATGCAAAGGTTGCGGCAGGAAAGATGCAGCTGCATCTTTGGTCAACACTGGAAGAGGTGTTGGGTGACGCCTCTGGTGTGACCGGTGTACGACTGAAAAGCACGCGGGATGAAGCGTCTTCAACGCTGACGGTCAAAGGGTGTTTCATTGCGATTGGGCACCAACCGAACACCGCCCTATTCGATGGCCAGCTGGAGATGAAAGACGGCTACATCATGACGCGCAGCGGCCTGAACGGCTTTGCCACCATGACCAACGTGCCAGGCGTTTTTGCAGCCGGCGATGTCCAAGACCATGTCTACCGCCAAGCCATCACCAGTTCAGGAACCGGTTGCATGGCAGCACTGGATGCGCAGCGGTTTTTGGAGCAGTGAAAGCCGCTATACTTTGCGGCTTTGCTGGCAACAGGCCTTCGGCCTGGGTGATTGATAAGCGCGCTTGAATCGGCGTTTTCCCCTTGCCAAATCAACAGAATTCGATTGGAGAAGCGTTATGGCGCGGGTGTGTCAAGTCACGGGCAAAGGTCCGATGGTTGGGAACAATGTTTCTCATGCCAACAACAAAACAAAGCGCCGGTTTTTGCCTAACTTGCAATATCGTCGTTTTTGGCTGGAAACCGAAAATCGCTGGGTTCGCCTCCGCATTAGCAATGCTGCATTGCGGTTGATCGACAAGATGGGCATTGAGAAAATCGTTGCTGACCTGCGTGCACGCGGCGAAATTTAAACGAGGAGTTGAATCATGGCAAAAGGTGGACGTGAAAAAATCAAGTTGGAGTCATCGGCTGGCACCGGTCACTTTTATACAACTGACAAGAACAAGAAAACCATGCCTGGAAAGCTGGAGATCATGAAATTTGATCCAAAAGCACGCAAGCATGTGATGTACAAAGAAACCAAGCTGCGCTGAATATCTGTTTAAAACCAGCAGCTTCGTTCAACAACAAAAAAC
>JANXMO010000356.1 GCA_025354615.1 Burkholderiales bacterium
CACAGCGCCTGCCAATGCGCATGGCCGGGCGAACCAGCCAAGGCCGGGTGCAGCACCTGCACCACTTCTTCGCGCGCCGCCCACCACTGCGCCAGGGCGCGGGCAGCGCCGTCTTGCGCGTGATAACGCAAAGCCAGCGTGGGCAGTGAACGCAACACCAGTTCAACATCGTTCGCGCCAACGCCCCAGCCCATGCGCATGTGCGTCATCTTCAGGCGCAAATGCAGTGCGGCGTCGCGTGTCGTCACGGCGCCCATCAGCACATCGCCGCCGCCGGAGGCGTACTTGGTCAAGGCCTGCAGCGAAATATCGACCGCCCCGCCGCCCGCCAGCTCGAACGGACGAAACGCCAGACCCGAACCCCAGGTGTTGTCCAGCGCCGTGGTGACGCCGCGCTCACGCGCAATGCGCACCAGCGCCGCCAAGTCAGGGAACTCCATCGTCACCGAGCCGGCTGCTTCCAGCCATACCAGCCGCGTGGCCGGGCCGATGGCGTCGGCCAGCGACTGCGGCTGCATCGGGTCGTAGAGGCGGTGGGTGATGCCCCAGGCGGCCAGCTCATGACGCGCGAGTTCCAGCGTCGGGCCATAGGCATTGGTCGGCATCAGCACTTCGTCGCCCGCCTTCAGCAGCGCCATGTCGATCAGCGCGACCGCGGCCAAGCCGCTGGGCAGCAGCAGGCTGTAGGCGCCGCCTTCGAGCGTGGCAATCCGCTCTTCGAGCAGGAACGTGGTCGGCGTGCCATGCAGGCCGTAGGTGTAGCCGGATTTGTCTTTCCACGTTCGCGCATGCAGCGCCTGCGTGTTGGCAAACACCACTGTGGAGGCTTTGTGCACCGCTGGCGACACCGCGGCAAAGCCGGGCGGTGGCACGTAGGCGTGGTGGATCAAACCGGTGATGGGGTCGAGCGAAGCAGAGGCGCCCGGTCTGTCGGGTGGTGAAGCGCTGGTCATACCGGCAAGGCCACCAAGTCATGGCCTTCGGTGGCCACCACCCGCGCGCGAGTGAATTCGCCGGCTTTCAACGTTTTGGAGGCTTTCTCGGGCGGCAACAGGCGCACCGTGCCGTCGATTTCCGGCGCGTCCGCATACGAGCGGCCGCGGCCGCCCTTGCGCCCCAGCGCCGGCGCTGAATCGACCAGCACCTGCATCGTGGCGCCGATACGGCGGCGCAGCTTGGCAACCGATACTTCCTCGGCCACCGCCATGAAACGCACACGCCGTGCTTCGCGTTCCTCCGCCGGGCACAGGCCAGGCAACTCGTTGGCTGCGGCGCCGGCGACCGGCGAGTACGCAAAGCAACCGGCGCGGTCAATGCCAGCATCGCGAATGAAGTCGAGCAAGTGCTCGAATTCCGCTTCTGTTTCGCCGGGAAAGCCGGCGATGAAGGTGCTGCGGATGACGATCTCCGGGCACAGCTCGCGCCAGCGCGCAATCCGCTCGAGGTTGCGCTCGCCGCTGGCAGGCCGCTTCATGCGCTTGAGCACGTCGGGGTGCGAATGCTGCAGCGGCACATCCAGATACGGCAGCACCAGTCCTTGCGCCATCAGCGGCAACACCTCGTCCACATGTGGATAGGGATAGACGTAGTGCAGCCGGACCCAGGCACCGTGCTGGGCCGCCAGCGCACCCAGCTGCTCGCACAAGTCGAGCATCCGCGCCTTCACGGGCTTGCCGTCCCAGAAGCCGGTGCGGTA
>JANXMO010000361.1 GCA_025354615.1 Burkholderiales bacterium
GCCGACCAGGCTGCGCCCGGCCAGCAGGGCATATTGCTTGGGGCCGCCGGCATCCGCCCGCAAGCCCACTCCGGCGCAAGGCACCAGCGCAAACAAGCGCGGCGAGGAAGCAGTGTGAGAAGGCAAATCTGTCTCCACCCGGGGTGACAAGGCAAGCCGCGTGGCAACACGGGCCCGGGTCGGCTGGATTCTATAATTCAGCCCCTCGTCGCCCTGCGAAGACTGGCTTGCAGGGCGATTTGCTTTGCCCGCGCTGTTTTCCTTTCCGTTCATGCTGATCCCGTCGATCGCCACCGGCAAACGCCATGTGCTGCCCCGCCCTGTTGGTTCGGCCGATGCGCTGCTGCTGGCCCGCTATGCGCAGGCGCAGACGGCTCAAAAAAAGCTGACCGCCATCATTACCGCCGAGCCGGCCGACACTCAGCGGCTGGAAGGCGAGCTGGCCTTTTTTGCGCCGAGCCTGCGCATTGCCGTGTTCCCCGACTGGGAAACGCTGCCTTACGACACGTTTTCCCCGCACCAGGATTTGATTTCCGAGCGATTGGCCACGCTGTGGCGCATTCGCCAGGGCGAGGTCGACGTCGTGCTGCTGCCAGCTTCCACCGCGCTGGTGCGGCTGGCGCCGCCGAGTTTTCTGGCCGCCTACACCTTTCACTTCAAACAAAAGGAACGGCTGAACGAGGCATCGCTGAAGGCGCAGCTCACGCTGGCCGGCTACACGCACGTCAGCCAGGTGGTGTCGCCAGGCGAATACGCGGTGCGCGGCGGCTTGATCGACCTGTTCCCGATGGGCTCGCTGGTGCCGTACCGGGTCGACCTGTTCGGCGACGAAGTCGATTCCATCCGCACCTTCGACCCCGACACGCAGCGCAGCCTCTACCCGGTGCCTGAAGTGCGGCTGCTGCCCGGGCGCGAGTTCCCGATGGACGAAGACGCGCGTGCCGCCTTCCGCGCCCGTTGGCGCGAACGCATCGACGGTGACCCGACCAAGGTGCGGCTGTACAAGGACATCGGCAGCGGCATCGCCACCGCAGGCATCGAGTACTACCTGCCGCTGTTCTTCGACGCCACGGCGACGATCTTCGATTACCTGGGCGCCGCCGCCGCGCTGGTGCTGCATGGCGACATCGACGACGTGCTGCAGCGCTTCTGGGTCGACACCCGCGAACGCCACCGCTTTCTGCAGCACGACCGCGAGCGGCCCTTGCTGCCGCCGGAAGAGCTGTTTTTGAAGCCGGACGATTTGTTCAAGCGGGCTGGGGCGCATGCGGTGTTGGTGCTCCGTGGGCGGGCGGGCCCTCACCCGGAGGGAGAGGGAATTGAAAGCGCACCTCTCACCCGTGACTTGCTCCCTCTCCCTCCGGGAGAGGGCCGGGGTGAGGGTTCTTTTCTCCCCATAAAGCAAGAAGAAACAATCACACCCTCCCAGCACAAAGGTGAGGCAGCCCCCTGGGCTGCCTCCCTCCCCAACCTCAGCGTCGAACGCGGTAACCCCGAGCCGCTCAAAAAACTGCAAGCCCACCTGGCCACCACCCCGCATCGCGTGCTGATCGTGGCCGAAAGCCAGGGCCGGCGCGAAAGCCTGCTCGACTTGCTGCGCGACAGCCGCCTCGAGCCGCCCGCCGTGGCTTCGCTGGCGGCATTCGAAGCCAGCGACCTGCGCTTCGCCATCGCCGCCGCCCCGCTGGCCGAAGGCTTTTTCTGGCACGAACCTGCAGCCGGCCAGCAGATCGAGTTCGTGACCGAAACCGAACTGTTCGCCAGCAGCCCGACCGCCCGGCGCCGCCGCAAGCAGGAGCAGGTCAGCGACGTCAATGCGCTGATCAAAGACCTGGCCGAGTTGAAGGTCGGCGACCCGGTCGTTCACTCGAACCACGGCATCGGCCGTTACGTCGGCCTGCGCAGCATCGACCTGGGCGAAGGCGAAGGCGGTGCCAGCGAGTTCCTGCACCTTGAATACGCCGACCAGGCAACGCTTTACGTGCCGGTCGCGCAGCTGCACCTGATCAGCCGTTACACCGGCGTCAGCGCCGAAGAAGCGCCGCTGCACCGGCTGGGCTCCGGCCAGTGGGAAAAAGCCAAGCGCCGCGCCGCCGAACAGGTGCG
>JANXMO010000429.1 GCA_025354615.1 Burkholderiales bacterium
ATGGCCATCGGCTGCTTGGTGATCTTGCTGGGCACGGCGTTGGCAACCGGGCTGGTGCGGCTGCGGCCGTCAACAGTCCCTGCAAAGTAATCACTTTTCGACGTTCCGCACACACAGTCTGTCGCCAGGCGGCACCTGCTCACAGCGGCACCACCCAGCCCTGCTGCGCCCACGACTGCAGGCCGTCCCACGCCGTGGGACTGAGCCGCGCGGCATCTACGGCGCTCAGTTCGCGCTCGTCGGCCAGCAAGCGCAACAGCCGCGCATCACGCCCGGTGGCGATGAATGATTGGCCGTTGATGAACAGGTGGTGGCTGTCGTAGAGCATGCGGGTGCGGCGGTCGAGCCGCAAACCGGCGCCGGGTTGCAGCGTGGCCGGCTCGTCATAAACCACTTGCAAGGGCAACTCGCTCATGCATTCACCCAGCGCGCACGCCAATGCATTCGGCGCAGTCAGCAGCCGGCTGATGGCCGAGCGCGCAAAGCTGGCCAAGCCAGCCGGTATTTGCGCCGGCGTGGCCGTGGCGGGCTGCGCGGCGTCGCGGTAGAGCGGGCCCGGCCCGTCCTCGTCGTCCACGCCATCGAGCATTTGCTGCAGCAGCTGCATCGCCATCTGCTGTGAAGCGGGCGCACGAAAGCCGATCGACGCGGTCACGCAAGCGCCTTGCGCCACGCCGTCATGCGCCCAGCCAGGCGGCAGATACAGCATGTCGCCCGGCTCCAGCAGCCACTCCTCTGCCGGCTTGAAGTTGGCCATGATCTTCAGCGGCAAACCGGGCTGCAGCACCACCGGCGCCGGCGGCGCGATGCGCCAGCGCCGCCGGCCCTGCAGCTGCAGCAGGAAGACATCGTAAGAATCGACGTGCGGGCCCACGCCACCGCCATCAGTGGCGAACGACAGCATCAAGTCGTCCAGCCGCGCATCGGGCACAAAACGAAAGCGGCTCAGCAGTTCGTGCGCCGCCTCCAGGTGCTGGTCGACGCCTTGCACCAGCAGCGTCCACCCGCCACGCGCCTGCGGCGGCAGCTGGCGGCGTGTGAACGGCCCGTGGCGCAAGTGCCAGCCGCCGGCGCGCTGCTCGATCAAACGGCATTCGACGTGCGGCTGCGCCGCCAGCGCCAACAATTCAGCGGCGCCAAGGCCAGGCGGCACAACGCCCGCGTGGCGGATCAGCAGCGGCTTTTTCTGCCAATGGCGCCGCATGAAGGTGCGCGGCGACAAGCCGCCAAGCAAAGGGAGAGCCGTCTCGATGTCCATGGCCGGAATTGTCGCGCCCTGTGACATGATGACGTGATGCACATTTCAGCCCCTTGCGTGGTCAGCTTGACTTGGCGTGTCGAAGACGCCCAAGGCCAGTTGCT
>JANXMO010000445.1 GCA_025354615.1 Burkholderiales bacterium
GTGCCATTGCGGCGGTGCTGCATGGTAGCGACGACCGATTGATTGCCGTGGTCGGCCCGTGCTCCATCCACCATCACGAACAGGCGCTGACCTATGCGCGCCAGCTGCAGGCACTGGCCGTCGAATGTGCCAGTGAACTGCTGGTCGTGATGCGCGTTTATTTTGAAAAGCCCCGCACCACGGTGGGCTGGAAGGGCTACATCAACGACCCGCGCCTGGATGGCAGCTTTCGCATCAACGAAGGCCTGCGCCGCGCCCGGCTGTTGCTGTTGGAAGTCGCGGCGCTGGGGCTGCCGGCGGCGACCGAATTTCTTGATTTGCTGAGCCCGCAGTACATCGCCGACCTGGTGTCGTGGGGCGCTATTGGTGCGCGAACCACGGAAAGCCCCAGCCACCGCCAGCTGGCCTCCGGCCTGTCCTGCCCGGTCGGGTTCAAGAACGGCACCGATGGCGGCATTCAGGTCGCAGCCGACGCGATCGTTGCCGCGGCCGCGCCGCATGCCTTCATGGGCATGACCAAAATGGGCCAGGCGGCGATTTTCGAAACCCGGGGCAACAGCGACTGCCACGTCATTCTGCGCGGCGGCAAGGTGCCGAATTACAGCGCGGCGGACGTGCAAGCCGCTTGCCGCGTGCTGCGCACGGCGGGGCTGCGCGAACAGGTGATGATCGATTTTTCGCATGGCAACGCGGGCAAGCAGCATCTGCGGCAAATCGACGTCAGCCACGACGTGGCGGCGCAAATCACCGGTGGTGAACGCCGCATCGTCGGCGTGATGATCGAAAGCCACCTGGCGGCCGGGCGCCAGGATTTGCGGCCCGGTGAGCCGCTGCTGGCTGGCGTTTCCATCACCGACCCGTGCCTGAGTTGGGCACAAACCGAGCCGCTGTTGCGAGCGCTGGCCCAGGCAGTGCGCCAGCGCCGTGAGGCGAGTGCAGGAGTTGCACAGGCTGCACAAGCGCTTGTATGACGACCAGGGCCGACAGCAGGCTTTTTCCGGGTGCCGCGGCCATCGCTGCGCTATAGGCGGGCACCACCAACGACAGTCGACGATCTGATTCGCCTGATCTGGTCGCCTGATCTGAACGCCAGCCGTAGCCGCTGCGGCCTGCTGCCGCGAGCGGCCTGGCAGGCCGCTCGTGGTCGCATCCGTCCCTACAATTCAGCCGCTTTCACTCCGCTGATTCCCATGCCTGTCAACCTGCTGCCTCCTTTGCCCACTGCCCTGTTTGCCGTGCCTGGCGTGCGGCTCGGCACGGCCATGGCGGGCGTTCGCAAGCCGAATCAACGGGATGTGCTGGTCATGGAACTCGCTCCTGGCACGCAGGTGGCGGGGGTTTTCACCACCAACCGCTTTTGTGCCGCACCGGTGCAACTGTGCCGGCGCCACCTGGATCTGCTAGGTGTGGCCGGCGGCATCCGGGCGTTGATCGTCAACACCGGCAATGCCAACGCCGGCACGGGCGACGACGGCCTGGCGCGCGCTTTGTCGGTGTGCCGTTCACTGGCCCGCCATTTGGCCGTGGAGGTGCAGCAGGTGTTGCCTTTTTCAACCGGCGTCATCATGGAAAGCCTGCCGCACGAACGGATTGAGGCGGGCCTGCCGGCGGCTGTGTCCGATTTGGCGCCAGCCCACTGGGCCGAGGCCGCCGAGGCCATCATGACGACCGACACGGTGCCCAAAGCCGTGTCCCGGCAGGTGCAGCTCGGCGGGCGCACGGTGACGGTGACCGGTATCAGCAAAGGCGCCGGAATGATTCGCCCCAACATGGCGACCATGCTGGGCTTCATTGCCACCGACGCAGCTGTGGCGCCGGGCGTGCTGCAGGCGCTGGTCAAAGATGCAGCCGACCTGTCGTTCAACCGCATCACCATCGATGGCGACACATCGACCAACGATTCATTCGTGTTGATCGCCACCGCGCAGGCCGGCCATGCGCCCATTCATGGTTTGAATGAAGGCGATGGCGCCGTGCTGCGCGAAGCTGTCGTGGCCGTTGCACAGACTTTGGCGCAGGCCATCGTGCGCGACGGAGAAGGCGCCACCAAGTTCATCACCGTTCAGGTGGACGGCGGCCGCCACGAGGACGAATGCCGGCAAGTGGCTTATGCGATTGCCCACTCACCGTTGATCAAAACTGCGTTTTTTGCCAGCGACCCGAACCTGGGCCGCATCCTGGCGGCCATCGGTTACGCCGGCCTGTCGGACCTGGAGGCGTCACAGGTCGATTTGTGGCTGGATGACGTTCATGTCGTCACCAACGGCGCGCGCAATCCTTCTTACCTTGAAGAAGACGGCGCCCGTGTCATGCGGCAAAGCGACATCACCGTCGGCGTTCGCCTCAACCGTGGCACGGCCCGCACCACGGTGTGGACCTGTGACTTGAGCACCGACTACGTGAAGATCAACGCCGATTACCGCAGTTGAAATAAAACGGTTCGAGCGCAAGGCAAAAAAAGCCCCAGCGAACTGGGGCATGACACGCAACAGGATGGATTGCTGTGTGGTCAGGCGCTTTTACGGCGGCGCGCAACAAACCCCACAGCCGCCAGACCAGCCAGCATCAAGGCGTAGGTTTCTGGTTCTGGCACGGCGGCAATGAAAGCGCGGTCGATGACGACGTCTTTCGACCACATGCCCGTCGTAACGAAGGTGAAATCAACCGTGTGGATCCCGGAGGTCAGGAAAACGGAACCTGAAATCGCTTCCCAGGTGGCCACTGGCACTGCTGACACCATCGTGTTCAACAACGACTGGTTGTCGATGCGGGCCGAGAAAGCTGCGTTGCCCGGGTTGGCCGCGCCATTCGACGGCACGTAGGCGGAAAAGCCAGCCGAGTAAAAACCGGTTGTGGCGACGTTGAAAGTCTGCGACAAGGTTTGCGTTGACTTGTCATCAACGAAGTAAACGGCTTTCAAGCCCACCGCGTCGGGGCTGAGCGAGGCCGAGCTGTCAGGCAAAACGGTTTCGCCAAACGCAACGCCGACGCCATAGTTAATGACCGCGACCGGGTACACGGTGCCTGCGGAATTGGTCGACGTCCACGATGCCAAGCCGTTTTCAAAACTGCCGTTGGCGAGCAAATTGGTGGCGGCTGAAGCGAACATTGGAACGCTCAGAGCGACGACCGACAGAAGTTTTTTCATGATTTGCTTCCTAAAGCGGTGTTGAGTAACGAAGCCTGATTTTGTCATTGATGAGACCTGAGCTGGCCCCCGGGTATAAGGGGGCGCTGGGGCTACGAAGGCGAGGCGGTGTGACTTTGTTGTCAAGACCGGGAACAGCCTGAAGACCTAGCCATATTTTTCTTGAATCCCAATTGGCAACGAGAGCCTTTCAGCGGTGCGGTTATTGCGAAAGCGGCGCTGGCAAGCGGTGCGATACCATGCAATCCCAGGCGAAGCCACGCACGGCCGCCGGGGCTCGCACCCATGAATGCACCTGCCCAGTTCCATCACCTGACTGCTGAAACCGACAAAACCCCGGGCGCCGCGCGTCTGCGGGAAATTCCCTACAACTACACCTCGCTGTCTGACCGCGAAATCGTCATTCGCTTGCTCGGCGCCCGGTGTTGGGAATTGCTGGAGCGTCTGCGTGCTGAGCGCCAGACGGGCCGTTCTGCCCGCATGTTGTACGAAGTGCTGGGCGATATCTGGGTGGTGCAGCGCAATCCGTATCTTCAAGACGACTTGCTGGACAACCCGCGGCGGCGCAGGCTGCTGATCGAGGCGCTGCACCACCGGCTCAATGGCGTGGAAAGCCGCCGCACCCCCGCCGATGCCACACGGGATGCGCATGTGGCGGAACTGCTGGCGGCGGCCCGCCGCGCGGTGCAGGTGTTCGGCGATTCTTTTCAAGGCGTCGCGGAGCTGCGCCGCCGCACCGTGCGTGTGCTGGGCCGGCACACCGCCCGTGACAATATCAAGTTCGACGGTTTGAGCCGTGTTTCCCACGTGACTGATGCGACCGATTGGCGCGTCGAATACCCGTTCGTCGTGTTGGTGCCCGACACCGAGGCGGAAATGGCCGCGCTGGTGGCCGGCTGTATCGAGCTGGGCCTGACCATCATTCCGCGCGGCGGCGGCACCGGTTACACGGGCGGCGCCATTCCGCTGACCTGGAACAGCGCCGTCATCAACACCGAAAAGCTGGAGGCGATGACCGAGGTGCAAATGGTTCGCCTACCTGGCGTCGAAGCTGAAGTGGCCACCATCTGGAGCGAGGCGGGCGTTGTCACCCAGCGGGTGGCGGATGCGGCCGAGCGCGCCGGCCATGTCTTTGCGGTCGACCCGACGTCGGCTGAAGCCAGTTGCATCGGCGGCAACGTTGCCATGAATGCGGGCGGCAAGAAGGCGGTACTGTGGGGCACAGCGCTGGACAACCTGGCGTCGTGGCGAATGGTGACGCCCGAGGCCAAGTGGCTGGAAGTCACACGCTTGAACCACAACCTCGGGAAAATTCACGATGTAGCGGTGGCCAGCTTCGAACTCAAGTATTTCGACGCCACCGGCAAGACCGTCGAGCGCACCGAGCGGTTGGACATTCCGGGCCGTGTCTTCCGCAAAGAAGGTCTCGGCAAGGACGTAACCGACAAATTTCTGGCGGGCCTGCCCGGCATTCAGAAAGAAGGTTGCGACGGCTTGATCACCAGTGCGCGCTGGATCGTGCACCGCATGCCGCAGCACACCCGCACGGTGTGCCTGGAATTTTTCGGCAATGCCAAAGACGCCGTTCCCAGCATCGTCGACATCAAGGATTTCATGTTTGCCGAAGCGCGCCGGGGCGGTGCAGTGCTGGCCGGGCTGGAACACCTCGACGACCGCTATTTGAAGGCGGTGGGCTACGCCACCAAGAGCAAGCGCGGCGGCTTTCCCAAAATGGTGCTGTTTGGCGACATTGCCGGCGACGACGCCGACGTGGTCGCCCGCGCCACCAGCGAGGTGGTGCGCCTGGCCAATGCCCGCGCCGGCGAAGGTTTTGTTGCCGTCAGCCCGGAAGCGCGTAAAAAATTCTGGTTGGACCGCAAACGCACGGCCGCCATCAGCAAGCACACCAACGCCTTCAAAGTCAACGAAGACGTGGTGATCCCGCTGCCGCGCATGGGTGAATACACCGAAGGCATCGAGCGGTTGAATGTTGAATTCAGCTTGCGCAACAAGCTGGCTTTGGTCGATGCGCTGGAAACGTTTTTTGCGTCCGGCTCACTGCCTTTGGGCAAAAGCGACGATGCTGGCCACATTGCCAGCGCCGAGTTGCTGGAAGACCGCGTGCAACAGGCGCAGGCGCTGCTGCGCGATGTTCGCAGCCTGTGGCAGCACTGGCTCTCGGCACTCGACGTGGTGCAGCCCGACACCGGCCGCACGCGCTTCGCCGATCTGCAAGACCACAGCTTGCGCGCGTCGTGGAAGACGCAGCTGCGCGCGCCCCTGGCGGCAATTTTCACCGGCAGCGCTTTGTCGCCCATCGTCGGCGCCTGCGAAAAAATTCATGCCGACGTGCTGCGCGGCAAAGTTTGGGTGGCTCTGCACATGCATGCGGGCGACGGCAATGTGCACACCAACATTCCCGTCAACAGCGACAACTACGAGATGTTGCAGACGGCGCATGAAGCCGTTGGCCGCATCATGGCGCTGGCGCGCAGCCTGGATGGCGTGATTTCGGGCGAGCACGGCATCGGCATCACCAAGCTCGAATTCATCACCGATGCGGAGCTGGCCGATTTCACCGACTACAAGCGCCGCGTCGACCCCGAAGGCCGCTTCAACAAAGGC
>JANXMO010000459.1 GCA_025354615.1 Burkholderiales bacterium
TCGGGCTGCGCCGCACGCGGTGGGCCGAACCGCATTCACGCCATTTTGGGCGCCAGCGCCCAGTGCGTCGCCACCCATCCGTCGGACATGAATGTGGCACTGGCCGCCCTGCGTGCCACCGTGGTGGTGCAGGGCGCGCAAGGCGAGCGCCGCATCGAAATGGCGGATTTCCACCGCCTGCCAGGCGACACCCCGCAGTTCGACACGACGCTGGCCGCGGGCGAATTGATCACCGCGGTTGAATTGCCGCCGCCGCAGTTTGCCGCGCACTCGCATTACCTGAAGGTGCGTGACCGCGCCAGTTATGCCTTTGCGCTGGTGTCGGTGGCGGCCGGCCTGCGCCTGCGCAACGGCGTCGTCGAAGACGCCGCCTTGGCACTCGGCGGCGTGGCGCACAAACCATGGCGCGTGGCCGCCGCCGAGCAGGCGCTGATCGGGCGGCCGCTCAGCGACGCCACGCTGAGCGCCGCGGCTGATGCCTTGCTGGCAGGCGCCGCGCCGCTGCAAGACAACGCCTTCAAAACCACGTTGGCGCGCCGCTCGATCGCCCGCGCACTGCAAACGGCCGGGGGCCTGACATGAACAACGAACAACGCCTTGCGCCCGTTACCGGGCAGCCGATGAACCGCGTTGACGGCGCACTCAAGGTCTGCGGCCGCGCCACCTACGCCGCTGAATTCGCCCTGCCGCGCATGGCCCATGCCGTCTTGTTGACCAGCACCATTCCAGCGGGGCGCATCACCCGCATGGACAGCCAGGCGGCGCGCGGCGCGCCCGGCGTGCTGGCGGTGCTGACGCCGTTCAATGCGCCGCGCCTGCCACAGCACGGCAAGGCCGCGGTGGAGCCACCGTCCGGACGGATGCTGTCTTTGCTGCAGGACGACAGCGTCGCCTACAACGGCCAGCCCATTGGCGTGGTGATCGCACAAACACTGGAACAGGCCACGGCCGCCGCGCAGCTGATGGAAGTGGCCTACGCCGCCAGCGCCGCGCGGCTCGATTTCGAGCAGGCCAAACAGACCGCTTACCCGCCCGAGAAGGTCAATGGCCAGCCGCCGGACAGCCGCCGCGGCGACTTGGCCGCGGGCATGCGCGAAGGCGCCGCCACGCTGCATGCCCGCTACACCACGCCGATCGAGTACCACAACCCGATGGAGCCGCACGCCACCATCGCGGCCTGGAACGGCGGCCAGTTGACGGTGTATGACTCGACGCAATACGTCAGCGGCGTCAAGAAATCGATGGCCAAAACGCTGGGCATCGACGCCAGTCAGGTCACGGTCGTCTGCCCATTCGTGGGCGGCGGCTTCGGCAGCAAGGGCTCGATGTGGTCACACGTCGTGCTGGCCGCGCTGGCGGCGCGGGAAGTCGGACGGCCGGTGAAACTGGTGCTGCAACGGCCGCAGATGTTCGCGATGGTCGGCCACCGGCCGCGCACGCAGCAGCAGCTGGCGCTCGGTGCGCTGGCCGACGGCCAATTGACGGCCCTTGAGCACGACGTGGTCGCCGACACCTCGTTTCTTGAAAACTGGATCGAACCGTCGGCCTTGTCGACCCGAATGCTGTATGCCTGCCCCAACCTCGCCACCTCGCACCGGCTGGCGCGATTGAACATCGGCACGCCGACGTTCGCCCGTGCGCCCGGTGAAGCCAGCGGCAGCTTTGCGCTTGAATGCGCGCTGGACGAGCTGGCGCAGCGTTTGAAGCTCGACCCCCTCGAACTGCGCTTGCGCAACCATGCCGAGCGCGACGCAAGCAAAGACAAGCCGTTTTCCAGCAAGTCGCTGCGCCAGTGCTATCAGCTGGGCGCGCAGCGCTTCGGTTGGGCCCAACGGCCGGCTGAGCCAGGCTCCGTCAGCGATGGGCGCTGGCGAGTGGGCATGGGCATGGCCACCGCCACCTACCCTGCCAACCGCAGCAAGGCCGCGGCGCAGGTCACGCTGCTGCCCAGTGGCCTGGCCATTGTGCAGTCGGGCTCGCAAGACCTGGGCACGGGTACTTACACGGTGATGACGCAAGTGGCCGCTGATGCGCTGGGCCTGCGGCCCGAGCGCATCCGCTTCGAGCTGGGTGACAGCCGGCTGCCACCCGCGCCGGTGTCCGGCGGGTCGCAGTCAGTGGCCAGCGTGGCGCCAGCAGTACAGGCCGCCTGTTTTGCGGCACGTGCCCAGCTGGTAGCGCTGGCGGTGGCCGATAAGGCGTCGCCACTGCACGGCCAGCCGCCGGAGCAGATTGACACCGTCCAGGGCCGGCTGCAACTGCGCCAACAGCCGGAGCGTGGCGAAACAGTCGATGCCCTGCTCAAGCGCCACGGCCAACCCGTGACCGCGCGCGCCGACAGCGAGCCGGGCAAGGAACGTGAAACGTATTCCATGCATTCTTTTGGCGCCGTGTTTGCCGAAGTACGGGTCGATGCCGATCTCGGCGTCATCCGCCTGCACCGACTCAGCGGCGCTTACGCCGTCGGCAAGCTGCTGAACGCGAAAACCGCGCACAGCCAGCTGATGGGCGGCTTGGTCTGGGGTGCCAGCATGGCCTTGTTCGAACACGGTCAGCGCGATGAGCGCAACGGGCGCATCGTCAACGCCAACCTGGGTGAATACCATGTGCCGGTGAATGCGGATATCGGCAGCATCGACATCGCCTTCGTCGACGAAGACGACCCGCACGTGAACCCGCTGGGCGCCAAGGGGATTGGCGAAATCGGCATCACCGGCGTGGCCGCGGCCATTGGCAACGCGGTGTTCAATGCCACTGGCAAGCGCATCCGGGACCTGCCGATCACGCTGGACA
This sequence comes from Burkholderiales bacterium, assembly GCA_025354615.1. Taxonomy (GTDB): domain Bacteria; phylum Pseudomonadota; class Gammaproteobacteria; order Burkholderiales; family Burkholderiaceae_C; genus JANXMO01. Next base: position 2,794 of record JANXMO010000459.1, read on the forward strand.
AGCTTATTTGAGATTGTTCGGCAAAGCCGTGGCGTGGTCCAGATCCGGGCAGCGCCACGGGTCGACATGCGTCATCAAGTTGAGCACTCGGTGGCGCTGCAGCACACGCTGGCGCGCGGCCACCGCCACATCGTGCCCGGCTTCAACGGTGATGTTGGCCTCCACCTCCAGGTGGGCGTCGACGATGACCATGTCACCCATCTTGCGGGTGCGCACGTCGTGCACGCCGCGCACACCAGGCGTTTCGATCAGCGTCCGGCGGATGGCTGCCACTTCCTGCGCATCGGCCGCCCGGTCCATCAAATCATGCAGCGCGTTCCAGCCGAACGACCAGCCGAGGCGCCCGACCATGAAGCCAACGATCAAAGCTGCCACGGGGTCAAGAATCGGATAGCCCAGCAGGTTGCCCACCAGCCCGAGGCCGACCACCAGCGACGATGCCGCATCAGACCGCGCATGCCAGGCATTCGCCACCAGCAGGCTCGACTTCACCCGCTTGGCAACCGCCAGCATGTAGCGAAACAGCGATTCCTTGATCACCAAAGCGGCGGCCACCACCCACAGCGCCGCGGGGTGAACCGGCGGCAGAGCGTCAGGCATTTGAAGATGCCGCGCGGCGGTGGCGAGCAGGCCGACACCCACCGTCAGCAGCAAGACGCCCAGCACGAGTGAAGCAGCTGTCTCGAAGCGCTGGTGCCCGTACGGGTGTTCAGCGTCG
>JANXMO010000377.1 GCA_025354615.1 Burkholderiales bacterium
CGGCCACCACTTCCCCGACACCGCCGAGCAATTTCGCGGGGCCGACTCGATCGCCCTGCTGGCCGAAGCGGCGCGCCGCGTGCGCGCGGCGGGCTGGCAGATCGGCAACGTCGACAGCACCGTCATCGCGCAGGCGCCCAAGCTGGCACCTTACATCGGCGCGATGCGCCAGCGTTTGGCACTGGCATTGGCAGTTGAACTGGCACAGATCAGCGTGAAGGCCAAGACCGCCGAAAAAATGGGGCCGGTGGGGCGGCTGGAAGCGATCGAGGCGCGCGCTGTCTGCCTGTTGATGCGGGCTTAAACCGCGTCAGCCGGGCGGTGCGGCGGCGGCCCGCAGCCGCACGTGCGCGACCAACCCGCCGCCAGCAGCATTCGCCAGCTGGAGGTTGCCGCCCATGCGCTGCACCGCTTTTTCAACGATGGCCAGGCCCAGGCCGGCGCCAGTGGCGGCCGTGCGCGCCGCGTCGCCACGAAAAAAGGGCGTGCTCAAGCGGCTGAGCTTGGCCGGCTCCACGCCCGGGCCGTGATCACGCACGCTCAGCACCACATCGGCCAGCACACGGGCGCAGCTGACGGTGACCAGGGCCAGGCTGCTGTCGGCGCTGCGGCCATAGCGGCGCGCGTTCTCGAACAGGTTTTGCAATACGCGGCCGAGTTCCGTGTCGTCGCCATGAACCCACACGCCCGGTTCTACTTGCGAGGTGATGCAAATTTGCGTGGGGTCACGGAAAGCCGACATTTCGCGCTCCACCGCGCCCTGCAGCTCCACTGGCGCCAGCCGCACGTCGCCCGGCCGGGCGTAGTCCATGAACTTGTCGATGATGGCGTCGAGCTGGTCGATATCCATCGCCATGAAGCGCTTGGCTTCTTCGTCCTGAACGCTCATTTCCGCTTCCAGCCGCAGGCGAGCCAGCGGCGTGCGCAGGTCGTGCGAGATCCCGGCCAGCATCACCGCCCGGTCTTCCTCGACCTTGGCCAGCTCGCGGGCCATGCGGTTGAAGCCCATGTTGACTTGGCGTATTTCGCTGGTCAGCGTGTTTTCGTCGAGCCGTGAGCCGAATTCACCGTCACCAATACGGCTGGCCGCGAAACTCAGGTTGCGCAACGGCTGGTTGATCAAGCGCGCAATCGCCACTGAACCAAACAAGGTGGCGGCCAGCGCAATGCCGACCCAGATGGCCACCGTGCTGCCCGCCATGGGCCCCAGCCGCGTCGGGTCGGCCTGCAACCAGTACGGGTCTTTGTCGATCGAAAAGCCGACCCACAGGCCAGTGGCGCCGTTGACGGCGCTGGCCACCAGCGTGTCAGGCCCGAGGCGCGAGCGCAGCTCCATGCCAATGGCGCGCGAAAAGCGGTCGATTTCATACGGCACCCAGCGGTCGCCGGGTTCGCGCGGCGCCAGTTTGAGCGGCTCCTGGGTTGAAATGCTTTTGATCAGCGCCAGCCGGTTGATGCCGTCGGCGCTGCGCAGGCTGGCACGCGACAGGTTGACCAGGCTGGCGATTTGCTGGGCCGCCTGCACCGCACGCGGCTCGAACTCGAGTGCGCGAAAGGTTTGCGTCCAGGCAAACACGCCGCCGAACAGCAGCAGCGCGAGCAGGAAAAACGTGCGCCAGAACAGGCTGAGCGCCATGTGCTTGCCGGGCATTCGAACGTCTGCCTTTAACCTGCGCCATCCGGCACGAAGACGTAACCGACACCCCAGACCGTCTGGATGTAGCGCGGCTGCGCCGGGTCGGGTTCGAGCATCTTGCGCAGCCGTGAAATCTGCACATCCAGGCTGCGATCAAAAGGTTCGAAGTCGCGCCCGCGCGCCAGTTGTGCCAGCTTGTCGCGTGACAAGGGCTGCCTCGGGTGGCGCACCAGGGCTTTGAGCATCGAAAACTCGCCGGTCGTCAACCCGATTTGTTCGCCGCCTTTGCTGAGGCGGCGCAACGCCAAGTCGAATTCGAACGGGCCGAAGCTGACGCTGGCCGCCTCCAGCGAGGGTGCGCCCGGTGCTTCCAGCGCCGGGCGGCGGCGCAGCACGGCGTGGATGCGCGCCAACAACTCGCGCGGGTTGAAGGGCTTGGGCAGGTAGTCGTCCGCGCCGACTTCAAGACCCACGATGCGGTCGACGTCTTCGACCTTGGCCGTCAGCATGATGATGGGCGTGAGGTCGTTGGCGCCACGCAATCGGCGGCAAATCGTCAACCCATCTTCGCCTGGCAACATCAAGTCAAGCACAATCAAATCGACGGTGTCCCGTGTCAAGGCCCGGTTCAGCGCCTTGCCGTCTTCCGCTAACGCCACTTCAAACCCTTCTTGCGTCAGGTAGCGGCGCAGCAAGTCGCGGATGCGAGCATCGTCATCAACCACGACGATGCGGTCGGCACGCGGATGGGCGGCAATGGTCATGGGAGATCTCCGTCATTTGTAACAAAGGCGATTCTGCGCACGTTTGCCTGGCCTTTCGGGCCCATGACGCACTGTTACAAATTGAGCTTGCGCGTATATGGCGGTTTTTCCATGGCTTTAGGTTGAAGCCGTTAACCTGTCAAAGCGCGACGTGCGCTGCCCGGTGATTTTGCTCATGAAGCCTTTTCGCCTCTTCCTGGTTTTTGCACTGTCGTGCTGGACAGCTGCCAACGCGGCCGCAGCCGCAGAGGCGCCGCCGCTGGGTGGCGTGACGCTGAGCGCAACTGCCAGCACCGAGGTGCCGCGCGACCTGTTGAGCGTGACGCTGTCGACCACCCGCGAGGGGGTCGATGCCGCGTCCGTCCAGGCCGCGCTCAAACAAGCGCTCGACACGGCGCTCGTGCAGGCGCGCCAGGCAGCGCGGCCGCAGCAGCTGGAAGTACGGACCGGCCATTTTTCCCTGTTTCCCAAGGATGCTCCCAAGGGCGGCCTTTCGGGTTGGCGCGGCACGGCCGAGCTGGTGATCGAGGGGCGGGACATGCCGGCGATTGCTGCACTTGCCGGCCGCATGGGCGGCTTGACGGTTGCGCGCGTGGCCTATGGTGTGTCACCCGAGCAGCGCGAAAAAGTGGCCGGCGAGGTGATGGCGCAGGCCGTGGCCCGCTTTCGTGCCCGCGCGGCCGAGCTGGCCCGTTTGTTCAGCTACAGCAGCTATGTGCTGCGCGAGGTCAACGTCAGCGACGACGACATGCGCTCGGCTGCGCCGGTGTCGATGTTCCGTGCCAAGGCGATGTCCGCCGCGAGCGACGAGCCGCTGCCGGTTGAAGCCGGCAAGGCGCAGCTGTCCGTGACCATCAACGGCGCTGTTCAGTTGTTGGGGCCACGCTGAACAGACCGGGTTGATAGGATGGGGCTGTCTTCATGCTTTTGGCGCCCCTCCCATGTCTGACCCACGCCTGCACCATGTTTCCTGTCTGAACAGCCGCGGCCTGCACCGAATGGCGTATTGGGAATGGGGCGATGCGGCAAACACTCGCGTGCTGGTGTGTGTGCACGGCCTGTCACGCCAGGGGCGGGACTTCGACACGCTGGCCCGTGCACTGCAAGACACCTACCGTGTGGTGTGCCCCGACGTTGCCGGGCGTGGGCAGTCCGACTGGTTGACCGACCCGGCGGGTTACGCCGTTCCCGCTTATGTGGCTGACATGGTGACTTTGCTGGCCCGCCTGAATGCCGAAGAAGTGCACTACGTTGGCACCTCGATGGGCGGCTTGATCGGCATGGTGCTGGCGGCGCTGGCCGGCAGTCCAATCCGCCGGCTGGTGCTCA
>JANXMO010000520.1 GCA_025354615.1 Burkholderiales bacterium
GGCACCCGGCACCGCGGCTGGCCGCACGCCTGGCGGCCCAGCCCGGCAGCTATTACGGCATGCTGCTCGCCCACTGCGGGGTGGCGGTGTTCATCGTCGGCGTCACGCTGGTCAAGGGTTACGAAGTCGAAAAAGACGTGCGCATGGAGCTGGGTGACACGGCAAGTGTTGGCGGCTACACCTTTCGTTTCGACGGCGTGAGCCGCGTCACCGGGCCCAATTACACCGCCGTGCGCGGCAGCTTGACCGTCACCTCCGGGGCGCATCCAGTGACGCGGCTGATGCCGGAAAAGCGCCTTTACACCGCCAGCCGCATGCCGATGACCGAAGCCGCCATCCATGCCGGGCTGACCCGCGACCTCTATGCGTCGATGGGCGAGCCGGTGGGCGGTGGCGCCTGGGGCATCCGGCTGTACTACAAGCCCTTCGTCGACTGGATCTGGGGCGGCTGCGTGCTGATGGCGCTGGGCGGCTTTTGGGCTGCACTCGACCGCCGCTACCGCGCGCCGCGGGTGTCCGCCGCGATGCAGAAAGCGGCGCTCGCTCCGTCGCCCGCGATGCCCTTGCGCCCTGCACGCCCGGCGGCCGCAGCGCCATGAAGCGCTACTTGCTGCCGCTGGCGGTCTTCGCGCTGCTGCTGGGGTTTTTGACCGTCGGACTGCGGCTTGATCCGCGCGAGGTGCCGTCGCCCCTGGTTGGCCGCCCGGCGCCGGCCTTTGACCTGCCGTTGCTCGACGCGCCACAACGCCGGCTGTCGCCGCGCGACCTGCACGGCCAGGTCTGGCTGCTCAACGTCTGGGCCTCGTGGTGCGTCGCCTGCCGGCAGGAGCACCCGCTGCTTGTCGAATTCGCCAAGACCGCCACAGTGCCGATCTACGGCCTGAACTACAAAGACCAGCGCGACGCCGCGCTCGACTGGCTGAACCGCTTCGGCAACCCGTATACCCAGTCGCTGTCCGACAGCGAAGGGCTGGCCGGCATCGACTACGGCGTTTACGGCGTCCCGGAAACCTTTGTCATCGACAAGGCCGGTGTCATCCGCCACAAGCAGATCGGCCCGGTTACCCCTGAAGCGCTGCGCGACACGCTGCTGCCGCTGCTGAAAAAGCTGCAGGACGAACGTGTCTGACCGCTTGAAAAAAATCGCGACCACGCTGATGCTGCTGTTCCTGGGCGCCACGGCGGCTGGCGTCAGCAGTGCCCGCGAAGCCGCGCCGCTGGCCGCCGACCCGGTGCTGGAAGCACGTGTGATGGCGGTGGCCGAAGAACTGCGCTGCCTGGTGTGCCA
>JANXMO010000533.1 GCA_025354615.1 Burkholderiales bacterium
CCATGTCTAACAACGGCACTGGCTTCAACGTCGAATGGCGCAACAACGCCATGCCAACGGCGGGTATCTGGCAGCAGGGCGACCTGGTGCCGCAATCAGTATTCGCAGTGGGTCAACCGACGGGCTGGGCGCGCATCACAAGCAGCGCCAACAACGTTTTGGGCACCGACTGGAAGGCTCTTCCGAATTTGTAGGAGGCACCCATTCCACAACAACCGATTGAGCGCCGCCAGCGTGCCGTCACACCCGATGACCTTGCCGCGATTGATGACCGAATGGACGCTGGCGCCAAGCGCATGGCCGCGATCGAAAAGGCACTGGCTGAAAACACAGAGATCACCGAACAAATCCGCGACTTCCTCGCCGCCTTTCGCGGCGGCTTTCGGGTGCTCGGCTGGCTGGGCAGCGGCGCCAAGTGGGTCGGCGGCTTGGCCGGCGCGGCAGTGGCCATTTACTCGGCGGTCTACGCCATCACACACAACGGCAACTTGCCGGGAAAGTAACCACCATGACACTGCCTGACCCGAATTTGCCCTGGCCCATCTGCATGGCTGCTGTTGCCCTCATCGCAGAGGCCGAACGCTGCCGACTCAAAGCCTACCGCTGCCCTGCTGGCGTCTGGACCTGCGGATGGGGCGAGACGGCAGACGTGACGCCCACAACAGCATGGGCGCAAGACTGGGCAGACAGGCGCTTTTGCGAAAGCCTGACCCTGCGCACTGAACAAGTGAAAGCCATGTGCACCGAACATCCAAGTACCGATCAGCTGGGTGCGCTGGTCAGCCTTTCCTACAACATCGGCTGTAAGGGCTTGGCCGGCTCGACGGTGCTCAAAGCCCACAACCGGGGCGACTTTGAAGCGGCCGCGCGTGCGTTTTCGCTTTGGAACAAAGCGCGCGTCAACGGCACGCTGCGAGTGTTGAACGGCCTGACCGCTCGCCGCGCGGCAGAGGCCGCCCTGTACCTGCGCCCTGATGCTGACGAGCCAAAGCAAGCCATGCCGCAGGCCGTGGCGCCTGAATCATCCCTCGCCGCGAGCCCGATTGCACAGAGCGGCGCGGCTACTGCCGGCGCTGGCGTGCTGGCGCTGCTGTCGCAAACCGGTGACCAAGTGCAAGCCTTCAGCGGCACGGCCACCACGGTCAAGTCATTTGCGGCTGACACGCTGGGCATCCCTGCGCCCTTTGTTCTGCCCGGCGCTCTGGTGTTGCTCGGTGCGGTGGTCGTCTGGCAGCGACTGAAACAACGGGCCTGCGGGTGGGCGTGATCGCGCTGCGGGCGCTGCCAGTGCTGCGCGCCATCCCGGCCTGGGCCTGGGTGCTGGCTGCCCTGCTGGCTTGGGGCGGTTGGCAGCGCCATCAGGCACATGCGGCAGCGGCAGCCTTGCAGCATCAAACCGAAGAAGCAGCCGCAGCCCGGGTGCGCGCCGCCGAGGCGGCAGCGACTGAAACGGCACGCCGCGTGACGGCACAGAAGGGGATCACAGATGACGCACAAACCGCACTTGACGCAGCGCGGCGCAGCGCTGGCAGCGTGGCTGCTAATGCTGCCCGGCTGCGCGCACAACTCGCCGCCGCCCGGCGCTCAACCGCCGACCCCCTTGTTGCCGCAGATTGCTCGTCAGCCACCGCCCGCGCCGATGTGCTTGCCGACCTGCTCAGCAGCGCTGCAGACCGAGCTGCAAGCCTGGCAGCAGAAGCTGACGCAAGCCGGATTGCCGGCAGCGCCTGCGAGCGCAGCTACGACGCGCTGACTACAAAGTGAGGTGCCGCGATGTACATCCATTTAGAACCTGTGCAATGGGTGATGCGCGGCTACAACGAGCCTGACGGCTTCGCAAAAAAACTGCCGTTTGAGCTTGTGTCCAACGTCGTGTCGACTGGCTCTGACAGCGCTTATATGTTCGGCGCCAAAGGTGTTCGCTTTGATCGCGAGACACGCATCAACGTTGCCAAAGCCTGCCAGGCGATCGGCAAAAACTGGATCGTCATGGAGCGTCACGGCGAGCGGCATGTTATTGATGTTGCCAAGCTGCTGCGTCGGTGATCGATCTATCAAGTAATCCTTGACAGTTGGCGGATGGGATGAGGGGTAAGAAAATCAAAACTGCCATTTTTCATAGGTGCGTCATAAGTCCTCCGGCTCCGCCAACC
>JANXMO010000536.1 GCA_025354615.1 Burkholderiales bacterium
CCGCCGCGCAGCGCCGCGCGCGCTCAAACAGGCCAACTTTGCGGACCGTGGCGCCTTTCATCCGCTGGCTCCTGCCGGGCCAGCAAACGAAGTACCGCTGGAGCCTCTGCAGTTGTTTGGTGATGTCTGGGAATGGACGCAATCGAGCTATAACGCTTACCCGGGTTACAAGCCGCTGCCAGGCGTGGTCGGTGAATACAACGGCAAATTCATGTGCCAGCAAATGGTGCTGCGCGGTGGCTCTTGTGCCACGCCATCAGGGCATGTACGCGCCAGTTATCGCAATTTCTTTCCTCCGCACGTGCAATGGCAATTCAGCGGTGTGCGCCTAGCGCGTGATATGGCTTAACGGCCTGAACGGTATGCGGCGATAAGACTCAAGCAATCTTTTTTGCAAACCGCCATTGCAACGGCATTCAGTGGTTGAGTGCTGCCAGCATCTCCGAGCCAAATTCGCGGCGGTAGAGGATATAAATCACCCCGGCAGTCGCCAATATGAAAATCATGGGTGAAAAAAACCAGCCGATGGCAGCGAAGGAAAAATAATAAGCGCGCAGGCCGTCATTGAATGTCTCAGCCGCCAGGCCCACTACCCGGCCGGCTTTATTGGCAAAGTTCTCCCGCCGTTCCAACCCACCTGCTTCCGCAAACTGCTTGGCCTCGGGTGCAGAGGCGATCAACAGAGCGCCAAAGGTGTACTGCCGCATAGCCCAGGTGAAACGGAAAAAGGCATGCACAAAAATTGTCAGCAGCAGCACAATTTTCATGTCGAACACCAGCACTGAGGTGCGCGCCGCAAAAGGGATCTCACGCACCAGCTCATTGGCTTTTTCAGTCGTGCCCAAAACCGCCAGCAAGCCGCCGATGATGAGAATCGTCGTGGAAGCAAAAAATGACGGGCTGGTAGACAGGTTTTGAATGACCACGCCGTCGATCACGCGTACTTCACGGTAAGTGGTTTGCAGCATCCACAGCCGGCGGATACGGTTGGTGCTGGCCAGTATCGAAGGCTGTGACATGGCGCGTACCCGCGCGAAGCGGGCATAGCCAATCCATCCACCAAAGAAAACAACCACCGCCACCCAATCAAACCAGGGCAGCAAGGCAGCGACTTTCAACATTGCTTCCATCCGGCGCGGCATTCAATCCAAAACAGCGGAAGCGGACAGGTGCCCGCTTCCGCAAAGGCATTCAAGTCTTGTTAAAACGTGCCGTGATCTCTGCGACTCGCATGCCAAACAGCCGGCCGGTTTCCAAGTCGCCCGGTGGCATTTCATCAGCACTGGCGTCTGACGGGCTTTGTGCCATTGCGCCCGCAAACGAGCCCACGTAGTTGACGTCGTTGCGGTCAGCGGCCTTGGAATTGCTGGGCATCATGCCGGTACCCACCCACACCATGGCGTGTTGCTGCGACAAGGTGAACAAATAGTGCAGGGTTGAAAGCTTGTCGCCATTCATGGTGGCAGAGTTGGTAAAGCCCGCCGCCACTTTGTCTTTCCAACCTTGCTGCGACCAAATTTTGCTCGTGGCATCAGCAAACTTTTTGAATTGCCACGACACGCTGCCCATATAGGTCGGCGAGCCGAAAATGATGCCATGCGCTGCCGCCAGCGGTGCCCAGCCTTCTTCGTCGACATGGCCTTCCGCGTCAATGGCGACAACTTCTGCGCCCGCACCGGCGGCAACGGACTCTGCCAACTTCTTGGTGTGGCCATAACCACTGTGAAATACGACAACCATTTTGGACATGAAATTCCTTTCGAAAGGGACAGTGGATCAATTAACACTTTCAGGTGGCCAAGTCGAACACCATCAACTCCGCATTTTGACCTTGATCGATAAGCACCACGGGCTCAGCATCAAAGCAAGCTGCATCTCCTGCCTTCAAGGCGTGGCCATTGACTCGACAAATGCCCCGCGCCAAGTGGACATAAGCTTTGCGGCTCGGGTCAATCGCCAATGAAACAGCTTCGTCGCCATCAAACAGACCGGCGTAAATAGAGGCATCCGCATTCAACGTAAGCGCTCCATAGGCAACTGCGCGCTCTGCTGGCCCCGCCACCAGACACAGCCGACCCCGCTTGCGAGCGGCATCGAAATGCAATTGCTCATAACTGGGCGCAATACCGCGTTCTGCAGGCTCTATCCATATCTGCAACAAGTGAGTCGCATGGTGGGGTGCGTGATTGAATTCGCTGTGGCGGACACCGCGGCCAGCACTCATGCGCTGCACATCGCCCGTCACCACGACACCGCCGCCGCCCGTGTCATCTTTATGGGATAACGCGCCTTCCAGCACATACGTAACGATTTCCATGTCACGATGGCCATGGGTTCCAAAACCCGTGCCCGGCGCAACAACATCTTCATTGATGACACGCAAATTACCCCATCCCATGTGCTTGGGATCTTGATAATCCGCAAAAGAAAAGCTGTGAAAGCTTTGGAGCCAGCCATGGTCAGCATGCCCGCGTTCTTCGCTTCTGCGCAATATGATCATAGGTAACTTCCTTTTTCCGGC
>JANXMO010000621.1 GCA_025354615.1 Burkholderiales bacterium
CAGCGTCAGCACCAGCGGCGGCTTTTCGCGCAGCGCATGGCGGATACAGGCCCAGTCGAAGCGCACGCTGTTGACCGCCGTGTCGGGGCCGACGCCCAAGTGCACGCAGCGCACGCCCTGCCAATCACTGATGCGCAAGGAGCCTTTGACGTCTTCCTGGCAATACACCGTGACCTGCCAGCCCTGCTGCACCAGATAAGGCGCCAGGCGGGCGGCAAAGGTTTCGAAACCACCATGCTGCGCCGGCACCCCGCGGATGCCCATGATGGCGATGACTGGCTGGCGATGCGGTTTCATGCCGTTCGGCCCGGGTGTGTGTGAGCGCGAGAGAGCGCGCGAGGAAGGCGCGAACAGCGCGAACGGCTGCGGATGATAAGAGCGGCTCCGGGTGACGCGGCCGGCTGACGCATCAAACGCCGCGCAAGCGTGAATTGCGCCACGGGCTGCCTGCTGAAAAGGTTTGCAAAGCGGCGTTTCATCATGTGGTTTGGCGCGCGGCGTCAAGCAAAGGATGCAGCACGGCATAGAGCGCACTGCGCGCTTGCTGGCGGCTGAAGGTGTGATCAGCGGCTGGCACGGTGTGCAGCAGCACCTGGCGCCGGCGGCGCAGCCGCGCCAGCGTGCGCCCGGCTTGCTGGGCCAACAGTTGCTGCCCCGGCTCGGCTTCGGAAAAAACGAAACACAGCTGTGCGCCGCGGCGCGTCACGCCGATCAACTCCTTCGCCAGGTCATCGGCGATCGGCCAGCCGACGGTGCGGGCCAGGCTGCGCAATTGGCTGTGCAGCCCTTGCCTCAGGCAGGCGACCACCGCCGCAGCAATGACGCGAACATTGGCGCGCCCGCGCAGCAGCTTGGCCCAGCGGTGCGGATCAAGCAGCGACTGCCGCGCCCGGGCGGCGATGCTGATGGCGCCGAACGCATGCGCCAGTGGATCGAGCGACATGCCGGCTTTCCAATGGAACACCAGCGGGTTGATGGCCACCACCATCGACACCGGCACGCCCTGCAGCGCGGCGCGCCACGCGTGATAAGCGCCCGAGCACAGGCCGGCAACGCCACAGCGGCTCACGCCGCATTCGGCGCGCAGCCAGCGCAATGCCGTCGCGATGTCGGCCACGCAGCGGTCGTCATAGATGTCGAGCGGGCTGTTGCCGTTGCCGTTACTGTTGCTGTTGTTGCCATTGCTGTCAGTGCTGCTGCGGTCATCGCTGTCACCGATGCCGGGCAGGTCAAGGCGCAGCACGATGTCGCCCGCAGCGGCGCGCTGGCGTGCAAATTCGACCCACAACCGGTGCGGGCCGGTGCGCCGTTCAGCGCCCGATGACAAAAGCAACCAACCCTGCGACGATGGCGTGGCCGGCGCAACACCGGCCGCCGGCGTCGACAACACGCCGACCAGCCGCAAGGGGCCACCCAGCGAAACCACGCGTTCCAAAACGTGGCCGGAGCCAAAGGCCAGCAGCGCCTGCGCAGCGCCCGGCGCGGTGGAGGCCGCCGTGGCTGCGGCGGCTGCGGCTGTACCAGCGCCGGCCACCGGCGGCAAAGCGGCTGAACGCTCGCGCAGCCAGGCGGTCAGGCGGTCGATCGCCAGCAGCGGCAACTCGGCTTCATGGGCCAGCCGGGCCAGCCGATCGAGGCCCGGGCAGGCCACCATGTGCACGGCAGCGCCTTGCGCTTGCAATGCGGCCTCAATGCGGCCCAGGGCAGGTGATGAGCCTGTCACCTCACCTGGCGCCGCTTCTGGCCTTTCTGGCCCTTGCGGCCCGTCCATCAGCAAGGCATGCGCCAGCGGGTGTGCTGCAGCGCCGGGCCAGCGCAATGCGTCGATGGCGGCGGCGGCGGGCGCAGCGATCACCAGGTGGCCGACTTCGAGCACCGCACGGGCCGTGGTGGCTGTGAGAGCGCCTGCGCTCAACAAGCGGCATTCGCGCAGCCAGCTGCGGCCGCTGGCCACGGGCATCAGCGCGGCCAGGGCTTCGACGTCATCACGCGTGGCCGCGGCCTGGGCGGCGAGCAGGCCGCCCAAACGCAGCCCGACCAGCGCCAGGCGCGCCGCGCCGCTCAGGCGTCGCAATTCGTCGGCCGCCGCGTGCACCGACTGCAGCCATTGCGCCGGCGGGTCAGCGGCCACCGGCTCGCCGGCGGAATCGCCCGCGCCGGCGTAATCGAACCGCAACACCGGCAGCCCCGCCGCGGCCAACGCGCACGCCAGCTGCCGCAGGCCGCGGTAAGCGGAAAGCTCTTCCGGCCCCAGCGGCGCACACACCAGCACCGCCAGCGGCGACCCCGCAGCGCCGGCGTGCCAGCAGCCGGACAGCGGCAAATTCGTGGTGCCGAAGTACAGCGGCGTCATGGCGCAGCCTGTGCGGCAAACCGGCACACCGCCGGCTCGCGGGCGTTCAACGCCTGGACGGTGGCGCGCCAGGCGCGGGCCGGGCCCGGCCAGGGCGTGAAATCGACCTGGTGTTCACCCCCCGGCGGCAGATCGAAAAACTCATCGTCGGCGCGCCAGCCATGGGCGTCGAAA
>JANXMO010000386.1 GCA_025354615.1 Burkholderiales bacterium
GCTGGAGCAGTTCCTGCAGCCGCTCGTTCATGCCTTTGCGATTGAACAGTGATGTCAATGAATCGGTCTTTGCTTGGCGCGTCAATTCGTGCGTCAGCTCTTTCATTTCAAGGGTGCGTTCCACAAACTGCTGTTCCAGGGCACGGTGAGCATCTGCTGAGCGCTGCTGCGCGTCGCCCAGCTGTGCAATCAGTGACAAAGCGCCATCGCGTTGCGCCTGTATTGCTGTCAATGCCGCTTGTTGCCGGCGGATTCGCACAGCCAATGCGTTGCGCAAATGGCCGCTGCGTTGAATCGATTGAAATGCCCGAGCCGTGGCAACTGTCGCTATCACAGCAGCTGCCGCCCACCAGGCTGCTGGTGACCCAAGCGCTGCCGATGCGCTCGTTGCCAGCATCAGCATCAATACCGAGGCCAACCACCAGCGCTTTGGCGATAGGCGGTCGGCTTGCCTGAACAACTGACCCGAACGCCAGCGGCCCTGCAAAGCCACCCACCGATCGGTCAAGCCAACAAGAAATGCGGACATAGTCAAACAGCGTTGAAAAAGAAATACGCAAGCCATGACAGGCGCGTATTGCAAGACGCCCAGGAGACACAAGCCTTTGCAGCCTGTAAAGACCATCCATAGTGGCAGCTTGCCGCAAAACTCATACGACAAATATCGGCGATTCAAACGGCCAATTAAGTGCTTAAAAAGCCTGAGTGGAAAGCAGCATCACAGACGCAGTGACAAGACCTCCATGTCCCGAATCACCCGCCGCGCACGCCGCGGCGCTACGGTGCGGGTTTGACCTGGTCTCAATCCACGCGCAAACGCTGAAACGCCGCGCAATATTCCCGCTGCAGACGATCCACCAGCGCCTGGGTGGGCAGCACCTCATTCACCGGCGCAATGCCTTGCCCACAGCCCCACACGTCTTTCCACGCTTTTTTGCCATGGCTGGCAGCGAGCTGGCTGAAATCCATTTGCCCCGGTTCGCCGCCGGGCAAGGCCTCGGGGTCAAGCCCGGCATTGGCTACCGAGCCCTTCAAATAATTGCCATGGACGCCAGTGAAATAGCTGCTGTAGACGATGTCATCACTGTTGCCGTCGACCACCATTTGTTTGTAAGCCGGCTGGGCATGCGCTTCATCGGTGGCAATGAATGCGGAGCCGATGTAAGCCAGATCGGCGCCGAGGGCTTTTGCCGCCAGCACGGCTGCGCCGGTGGCAATAGCGCCGCCAAGCGCCAGCGGACCCTCAAACCACTGGCGAATTTCCTGGATCAACGCAAACGGGCTTTTGACGCCCGCATGCCCTCCGGCGCCGGCAGCCACGGCGATCAATCCATCAGCGCCTTTTTCAATGGCTTTTTTTGCAAACGTGTTGTTGATCACGTCATGCAACACCAGGCCGCCATAGGCATGCGCCGCAGCGTTGACGTCCGCCCGTGCACCCAATGAGGTGATGAGAACCGGCACTTTGTACTTGACGCACAAGGCCATGTCGCGTTCAAGCCGGTCGTTGCTTTTGTGAACAATGTGGTTGATGGCAAAAGGGGCTGCTGGCCGGCCTGGGTGGGCCAGGTCGTGCGAGGCCAGCGTTTCGGTGATCTCCGCCAGCCAGTCCTCGAGCTGCTCGGGCGGCCTGGCATTCAACGCTGGTAAAGCACCCACAATGCCGGCTTTGCATTGCGCAATCACCAGCGCCGGCTGGCTGATGATGAACAACGGCGCGCCGATAACGGGCAACACCAGGTCTTTGAACAGCGGTGGTAACGACATCGCAGGTGTTGAAAAGCTTGTTAAAACGCATCAGCCGGCATGGCCAGCACGCTGGCGGCGCCGTTCACGATGGCATCACGCAAACCGGGCAATATGACCAAAATGTGCTCGGCATAAAAACGCGCGGTCATGACCTTGGCCTGCAGGAAAGCCGTGTCTTGCGCAGCCCCGGCCAGCCGCCGCTCGGCCGCCAGCAAAGCCCGCCCCATTTGCCAGCCGGCCAGCAGTTGCCCGGTCAACATCAAATAGGGAACGGACCCGGCAAATGCCGCCGGCGCCTGTTTGGGGTCTGCCGTGTGGCGAAGCACAAACCCCACAACTTGCGTGAACGCGCTGCGCGCCGCAGTAAGCGGCCCGAATACTGCCCGCGCAGCGCTGCTGGCGGATTGCGCCAGCAGCGCCTCGGTTTCCTGGATGGCCGCCGCCAGCGTATGAGCAACATGCCCGCCATCGCGAAGCGTTTTGCGGCTGATCAAATCATTGGCCTGGATGGCGGTTGTGCCTTCGTACAGGGTCAAGATGCGGGCGTCACGCAGGTCCTGTGCAACGCCTGTTTCTTCGATGAAACCCATGCCGCCGTGCACTTGCACGCCAAGGCTGACCACCGGCGCGCACATTTCAGTGGCATAGCCTTTGACCACTGGCACCAGGAATTCATAGAGCGCTTTTTGTTGCGCGCGCACAGCCGCATCGGGGTGATGGCCGGCCTTGTCAAAGGCCGCCGCCGCGACCAACGCCAACGCACGTGCGCCTTCGGTGTGGGCGCGCATGGTCATCAGCATGCGTTTCACGTCGGGGTGGTGAACGA
This sequence comes from Burkholderiales bacterium, assembly GCA_025354615.1. Lineage (GTDB taxonomy): Bacteria > Pseudomonadota > Gammaproteobacteria > Burkholderiales > Burkholderiaceae_C > JANXMO01. The sequence continues at coordinate 2,576 of JANXMO010000386.1, forward strand.
TGGTGACAGGCGCGGCCTGTGAGCCATCGACCGGGCGGCTTTGCACGCGCTCGCGGGCGTAGGCGGCCGCTTTCTGATAAGCCGCTTCGGCCAAGCCGATGCCTTGCAGCCCCACCGCATAGCGGGCCGCGTTCATCATGACGAACATCGATTCAAGACCTTTGCCCTCAGCACCCACCAAGTGGCCGATGGCGCCGCCTTGGTCACCAAACTGCAACACCGCCGTAGGACTGGCGCGAATACCGAGCTTGTGTTCGATGCTCAAACATTGAACATCATTGCGCGCACCCGGCACGCCGTTTTCATCCACCAACCACTTGGGCACGATGAACAGGCTGAGGCCTTTGACGCCCGGCGCAGCGCCAGCCCGCCGGGCCAACACCATGTGCACGATGTTGGCGGCCATGTCGTGCTCGCCGTAAGTGATATAGATTTTGGTGCCGAAAATCTTGAAGCTGCCGTCTGGCTGAGGTTGCGCCTGGGTACGGATTTGGCTCAGGTCGCTTCCAGCCTGCGGCTCGGTTAGGTTCATCGTGCCGGCCCATTCACCCGACATCATCTTGGGTAAATACAGCGCCTTTTGGG
>JANXMO010000651.1 GCA_025354615.1 Burkholderiales bacterium
CCTTGTGCTGCCGCGGCGTACGCATGTCAACGTCGATCAAAAGGGTGTGCCCACCCAACTGGCTGAAAGCCACCGCCAGGTTGGCGGCAACGAATGTTTTGCCGTCGCCGCGTTCCGGGCTGACCACCGCGAGCGCGCGGCGCGGCTCTTCGGGCGCCAGCACGCCCATCATCAGCTGGCTGCGCAACTCACGAAAAGCCTCGGCCTGGCTGCCAAACGGGTTGGAGGCGACCACCAGTTCAGTGCCGCCCTCGCCTTCCCATGCCGGTGCGTCAGGCACATACGAATACTGGAATTGCTGCGACAGCGCCCACATCACCTGGGCCCGCGTGGCCAGCTTCAAAGCCACCGCGGCCTCGCCGAACAGCAGGTTCAACTCCTTTTGGTAGTGAAGGATTTGTTCGATCTGTTTGTCCGACAGCGGCTTGGCGCTGCGCAAAATTTCCCCAATGCTGCGGTCGCCGTTTGAACTGTCCACGGCTTCGGCTGCTGTGGCTTCCACCGCCAAAGGCAATGGGTTGACGGCGTTTGCGGCCAGTGGTGAAAGCGGACTGGTTGCACGCTGCGTTGCGACTGATTTCATGACGCCACCCGCTGAATCACATTGGCCGTGCTGGAGCGTTGATTGGGCAGCTTCAGCTGAAACCCGGTGCGGGAATCGCTGTCGCCATGCGGCAGTCGAGCCAACAGCGGTTGGCGCAACAGCTGTGTCACATCGCTTTCAAAGCGCAGCCGCCGGTCACTGAATTCACGCACCAGCGCATACCCCGCGGCCAACAGACTGCCAATCACCAGCGCCACCGCGGTGTTCAGCAACACCCGTGGCGAGGTGGCCGCCGTTGGCGGACTGGCCGTTTTCAAAATCGCCACATTGGTAAACGTGTTTTGGCTTTCCAGGTGGGTTTGCGTGACGCGCGACAAGGCGCCTTCGTAGGCCTTTTGGGCGTTGTCAATGTCGCGCTGAAGAACAGAGGCTTCGTCGCGCTGGCCACGCACACTCAATACACGGGCGCGCTGGGCTTCGAGTGCGGCTTGCGCGGCGCCCAGCCGCGAGCGATCGGCGTTGCTGTTCAAGCCGAGACTGCTGGCAATTCGCCGCGTTTCAAAAGCCAGCCGCTGCCGCAGTTGTTCCACATTGGCGTTTTGATCGACCAGCTGCGGATTGTTTTCACCCAGGCGTTGCTTCAACTCCGACAGCTTGGCCTCCTGGCGCGCCAGGTCGGCCGTGATGTTGCCAATCATCTGGTTGGACAGAACCTCCTGCGAGTCGGCACCCGCCTGCACCTGGCGGCTGGATGATTCGGCCGCCTTGCCCTGCAACATCACGACTTGCGATGACAGCTCGGACAAACGCGCGTTTTCGACATCCAGCCGCTCATCCGTCACGCCGACAAGACCTTTCGACTGCTGGAACGCGGACAGCCGGTTCTGCGCCTGCTCGAGCGCGCCGCGCAGTTGCTTGGCCCGTTCGTCGAAAAACGCGTTGTACTGCTTGGCGGGCTCGACTTTCATGTCCAGCGTGGTGTCGATGTAGGCGCGCACAAAGGCGTTGGCCATGGCCGCGGAAAACGCCGGGTCGGACGACACATAGCCAATGTTGACGACGCTAGATTCACGCGACGGCTTCACGTCCAGCTTTCTGAGCAATTGATCGGCCAGCCAGGGCTCGTATTCGCCTTTGCCGCCGGTCGCGTCTCTCCAGGCCCGCCGCCACCCGGCGTCATCACTCAGATGAAGTGCACGCAATGCGCGCAAGGCCACGCGTTCGCTCTGGATCAAGTCGATTTGCGTGGCCATGTAGCTTGACGAGCTGCCGTAGCCGCCAGCACCGGGTGCAGCCACCGGGTCGGCCAACCGTGCGTCGACCATTACCGCCGCAGTGGCCACGTATTGCCGGGGTTGCAACCAACTCCAGCCGGCCACACCCAATACGAGTGCGGACAACAGCAACAGAGCGGACAGGCGCCGCGCTTTGAGAATGGCAAAAAACTGGCTGAACGTCATAGGGAGGAGAAAGCGATGAGTGCCGATGCGAGCTTATGCGCATGGGCGATGAGGTTGGATGCTTGGCAAGCCTTCTCAAAAGACGTTTTCAGTCTGTATGCGGGCTTGGTCATCGTACCCATGGCACGCTGCGTGCCCAATCCCCCAAATAAGGCGCTGCTGGAGTAACTGTTGTGATCTTGTTGAGAACGATGGCGTTTTCGCCGCAAACCGCCGCTTTTGCGCGGCGGCTGGCCAGCGAAAGCGGTGAGAAGGTCTGCTGCGTGGTGGATGAACGCAAAGGCATGGTCGACGTTGGCGAGTTCGACAAAATCGCCATCACCCGCAGTGCCTGCCAGGCGCTGGGTTTGTATTGCCCGGCGGACGCTGGCTGGCGTTGCGGCGACTATGGTTTTTATCTGGCGCGCCAACGCTATCCCGATGAACGCTTCATGTGGTTGATCGAGTACGACGTGCGCCTGTCGGGCCCGCACATCAGCGCGTTTTTCCAATGTTTTCACGCGGCTGATGCGGTGGACTTGATTGCCGGCCATTACCGCCGTGCGGAAAAATGGTGGTACTGGACGCACACGATGGCGTCACGCGACCAGCCGGTGTGGCGATGCCTTTTTCCAGTGGTGCGGCTGTCTGACCGTGCCATCGATTTGCTGCACGCGCAACGCAAGGCGTATGCACGGCGCCCGATGCGCCTGGCCAACTGGCCAAACGATGAAAGCTTCGTGGCAACGATTTTGTCGCGTGCCGGCATGCAGTGCGCCGACCTGAATGACTTTGGAACAGCGCTTTACGATGACAACACCTACACCTTCAACAAGCCTTTTGATGGCCAGTTGATCGATGAACGCGCTTTGCCGCTGAAGGTGTTCCACCCCATTTTGTTTGGTGACGATTTAATGCGAAAACTCAAGCGCATGGCTTGGATCAACAAAGGCGAAAGCCTGCCCCGCAAAGTGAAACGGCGTCTCATCGAGGCCATCAACAGCCGCTTGCCGGCATGAAAATCAACGCCCCCCCAAATGCAACGCCAGCCTCTCCCGTTTATGGCTCGGCAGCCGCCGTTGCTCGGCTGATTGCCTTTTACCTTCCGCAGTTCCATCCAATTCCAGAGAATGACGCCTGGTGGGGCAAGGGCTTCACCGAGTGGACCAACGTGGCCAAGGCCCGCTCGCTCTATCGCGGCCATTGGCAACCGCACTTGCCTGCTGACCTGGGTTTTTATGATCTGCGCTTGCCAGAGGTGCGGGAGGCGCAAGCCGCGCTGGCGCGTGACTGCGGCGTTGAAGGCTTTTGCTACTGGCATTACTGGTTCGGTGAAGGGCGGCGCATCATCGAACGGCCGTTCGAGGAGGTGTTGAACAGCGGCCAGCCACGGCTGCCGTTCTGCCTCGCCTGGGCCAATGAAAGCTGGAGCGGGATTTGGCATGGCAACCCGAAGTCGATCTTGATCGAACAAAAATATCCGGGTCCGCAAGACGAGTTGGCGCATTTCAATCTGGTGTTGCCGGCGTTTCGCGACAGCCGCTATCTCTGCGTCGACGGCAAGCCGATTTTTGTGATCTTCAAGCCGCACGGCCTGCCGTCGACCCAGCGCTTCATCGAGCACTGGCGCACGCTGGCGCACCGCGCCGGCTTGCCCGGCCTGTATTTCGTGGCCATCTCCAATGTCTACAAAGCGGGGGTCGACCGCTACCGGGATGCCATCCTCGCGCCTTTCGATGCCGTCACACCACTCGCGCCGCAAGACTATCCAGAGAACCTGCCGCAAGGCCGCTGGGCACGGATGCTGAAGCGCTTCAACCAGCGTGACTTCGGTCACAAACTCAACCGGTTGACCGGGCAGCGGCTGCGCCGGCCGTTGCGCTATGACTATGCCGACGTGGTCGACAAAGCGCTGAACGACATGCCCGCAGGCCGCCGCTACCTGCCCTGCGTGCTGCCGAATTGGGACAACACGCCGCGCTCGGCGCAACGCGGCATGGTCTATGAAAACGCCACGCCGGAACTGTTCGGGCGCTACCTGCAGAAAGCGATTGAAAAAGTGGCTCAGCACCCGCGGCCGGAAGCCATCGTCTTTTTGAAAGCCTGGAATGAATGGGCCGAAGGCAACTATGTCGAGCCCGACCACCGGTTCGGCCATGCCTATCTGGACACCATCAAGGCCCAGATGTACCCCGGCCGCTGAAGGCCGACGCCTGCCTTCGATGAGCCGCGCCGACCCTCTGCAGCTGAGCCTGGACGGCGCCAGCATGCGCCGCCGCACCGTCAATGGCGCGAGCGTCACCGCCGCTGCGCAGGCCATTCGGTTCTGCCTGCAGATGGGCACGCAATTGGTGCTGGCCCGCCTGCTCGACCCGGCGCAGTTCGGCCTGATTGCGATGGTGGCGCCGGTGCTGGGGCTGGTGATCGCGATCAGCGAGTGCGGCTTTGGCCAAGCCATCGTGCAGCGCTCCGATCTGACCCACCCGCAGCTGTCGTCGCTGTTCTGGATCAGCGCCGGCATGGGCGGCGCACTGACGCTTCTGGCGGTGTTGTGCGCACCGCTGGTGGCGGCTTTTTACGCTGAGCCGCGCACCCAGTGGGTCACGGTGGCGTTGGCGGGTTTGATCCTGCTGTCGTCAGTCACTTTGGTGCCGATGGCGCTGCTGAACCGGCAAATGCGCTTCACGGTGCTGGCGGCCATCGAGGTGACGGGCATTTTCCTGGGCGTTGCCAGCGGCATTGCGTCAGCCTGGATGGGTGCGGGTTATTGGGCGCTGGTCATCATGCAAACGGTCAATTGCGCCACCGTCACCACCCTGGCTTGGGCGTGTTGCCATTGGCGGCCTGGGCGGCCCGCGATGGCGCCCGGCGTGGGCGCGCTGATTCGCTTTGGTGCGCACATCCTGGGTTCCAACCTGGCCACCTACCTGAGCACGTCGGCCGACCAGGTCATCGTGGGCGCCGTCAACGGCAAGGTGGCGCTCGGCTTGTATGACCGCAGCTACAACCTGGTGGTCAAGCCGCTGATGCAGCTGATGGCGCCTGCCAGCCGCGTGGCAGTGCCCTTGCTGTCGCGCCTGCAAGATGCGCCGGAGCGTTATGGCCGGGCCTATCTGATGATGCTGCAGCTGACCACCGCGCTGTGCGTGCCGGGCCTGCTGGCCGCCGGCATTGCGGCCGAGCCGCTGATCCTGCTGTTGCTGGGGCCGAAATGGCTGGCCATGGCGCCGGTCTTTTTCTGGATCAGCCTGGGCGGTGTCGTCTCGGCGTTGTCGGCCAGCACCTATTGGCTGTTCACGACGCAAAGCCGCTCAGCCGAGCAAATGCGCTTCAGCGTGATCGTGGCAGTCATCAGCGTGATGGCGTTCGGCTTGGGGTCGCTGTGGGGTGTGGTGGGCGTGGCGCGCGTGTCGGCCCTGTCATTCATGTTCGTGCAAACACCGTTGCTGGTGCTGGCCGCCACGCGCCGCGGGCCGGTCACGCTGGGGATGGTGCTGCGCGCATTGCTGCCGTTGACGGCCGCCGGCCTCGCCGCCGCGGCCGTTGCAGTGGGTGTGGTGCGCTATGCAGTGGGGCCGCCCTGGCTGGTGCTGGCGGCAACATTCACGCTGGCTTATGCGGTTTTTTTGTTGGTGCTGGTGCTGCAGCCGGCCGGCCGGCAGCTGGTATCGAACGCCCGTGCCATGCTGGTTGAACGCAAGGCAGCGGCATGATGCCGCGCCCAGCCATGGGGCCCGACGACTTGATCGAAGTGCTCATTCCCGTCTACAACGGCGCGGCATGGCTGGCCGAGTCCCTTGCCAGCATCCAGCGGCAAACCCACACGGCGCTCTGCATTCACGTCGTGGACGATGGCTCGACCGACGCCACGCCCGACATTCTGGCCACCGCCGCGGCGCGTGACCGCCGCATCCACGTGCACCGCCAGCCCAATGGCGGCATCGTCGCGGCGCTGAATCACGGGCTGGGGTTTTGCACCGCGAAGTGGGTTGCCCGGCATGACGCCGATGACTTGGCGGCGCCCACCCGTCTGCAGCGCCAGTTGGCTTATTTGACGGCCCATCCCGACTGCGTGGCCGTGGGCGCCACCGCGCGTCACATCGACGCCAAAGGCACAGCACGCGGCACCACCACCGTGTTGCGGCCGCCCGAGCAGGCCGACGCTACTTGGCTGCCAGCGCGCGAGCCGTATTTGATGCACCCGTTCATGATGGCCCGCCGCCAGGCGCTGCAGGCCGTTGGCGGCTACCGCAACGTGCTGCACGCCGAAGACTCCGACCTGTATTGGCGCCTGCGTGACCTCGGGCGGCTGCACAACCTGCCCGAGGTGCTGGGCGACTACCGGCTGCATGACAACAGCATTTCCAGTGCCTCGCTGCACAACGGGCGTTTGATGGCGGTCAGCTCGCAGCTGAGTGCCCTGTCGGCGCGCCGCCGGCAGGCAGGCCAGGCCGACCTGGTGTTTGACACCAGCCACGCGCAGCGCCTGCGCCAAGCCAGAACATTGCACGACATGGTTGAACAAGCCGGCGCGGAGCTGACCGGCGACGAACGCCGCCACTTGACCATGGCGGTGGCGGCCAAGTTGCTTGAATTGGCGTCTTACCTGCCCTATGAACCCGATGCGGACGATTGCCGCTTGATTGCAAAGGCGCTGCAACACGTCGTCTTCGGCAATTCAAGTGGCGTGTGCCGCGCCAACCAGCGTGCATTGGCCGGGCAGCTCACCCGCAGCGCGGTTCGGCTGTGCCAGGCTAGCCGCCCGCGCGACGCCCTGCGCCTGCTGCCCGCGCGGCTGTGGCCCGCATTTGCGCTGCGCTACGCCGTGCACTGCGGCGTGCCCGCCCGCTGGCGCGCCCGCCTGCATGCCTGGCGGCTTCAGCGCATGCCGGCGGCTGAAGCCGGCCCTTCGACGGGAGCGAAATGATGCGCACCGGGCTGCTGCGCAACGTGGCTTTTGGCAGCGCCCACCTGCTGGTCGGCGGCATGCCGCTGGCCACGGCCCAGGCGCTGCTGGAAGCCGCCGTGGCCGCAGGCGCCGGGCGGCTGGACACCGCACCGCTCTACGGCCATGGCGGCTGTGAAGCGCTGGTGGCCGCCGTGGCCGCGGCGGCAGCCGCCACCGGCATGGCGGTGCCAGTGACCACCAAAGTCGGGCTGGAGCCGGTGGCGCCGCCCTCGCCCTGGCGCGCCGCCGCCAGTGCCGCCTTGCGGCGATTGCCACCACATACGGTCGCTGCCGTTCGCCGCTGGCTGGGCCGTGGTGACGCGGCGGCGCCCTTGCAGACCGCGCCTTCTGGCCGCTTCGGCTGCGCCGCAGTGCAGCGGTCGATTGAGCGCTCCTTGTCGCGCCTGGGCCGCATCGACCGCCTGCTGCTGCACGAGGTGCACCTGGCCGACATCACCGACGAACTGCTGCAGCTGCTGGCTGGCTACCGCAGCCGCGGCGACGTCGCGGTGCTCGGCATCGCCACCGGCAACGCCGTCACGCTGGCGGCACTGCAGCTCGGCGCAGGGCTTTTCAGCGTCGCGCACATCAGCGTCGACCCGCTCGGCGCCCATTTGCCGCAGTTGTTGGCGCAGGTGAAGGCCTTGCCTGGCGTGCGCGTCGTGGGCCATGGCGCGTTGGGCGCCGGGGGCCGTGCGCTTCAACACGTGGGCCGGCGGCTGCAGGCTGATCAGGGCCTGGCCGAACGCTGGTCGGCAGCCGTGCAGGGAACGCCATTTGCAGGGCCCGAAGGCATCGCAAGCGCTTTGCTGGCGCGGGCGGCGGCCACTGGCGTCGCCGAGCTGCTGGTGTCGACCCGACGCCTGCCCCGGGTCGCCCCGTTATTGCAAGCAGCGGCCGCAAGCCAGCCACTGCCGCCGCTGGCCGCTGGCGTACTCGACGATCTTTTACGTCAACCCATGACGCGCCAGGCTTTTTTCAAAACAACGGGACCGACATGATTCACGATTTCCGCGCTGCGGGTGCCCTGGTGCTGT
>JANXMO010000390.1 GCA_025354615.1 Burkholderiales bacterium
AGCACCACCCAGGCGTTGAAGGGTGACAAAGTCAAGCCGGCAGTGCGCATCACCGGCATGAAGCGGTCGTTGATCAGCGCCTCACTGGCGCAGACGGCGCCGGCAATGACGCGCCCCTGGCCGTCGAGGTACTTGGTGCCGGAATGAATCACCAGGTCAGCGCCGTAGGCCAGCGGCCGCTGCAGCGCAGGCGTGCAAAAGCAGTTGTCAACCGCGAGCCAGGCTCCTGCCGATCGAGACAGTTGTGCCAGCGCGCGAATGTCACAAACCTCGGTCAGCGGATTGGTGGGCGACTCGGCGAACAGCAGCCGGGTGTTGGGGCGGATGGCTTGCGCCCAGGCTTCGACCCGCGTTTGCGGCACAAAGCTGGTTTCGATACCGAATTTGGCCAACTCGCGGCCGAACAGCACCATCGTCGACCCGAAAACGCTTTGCGAGCAAACCACATGGTCACCCGCCTTCAACAGCGCCAGGCCGGTGAGCAAGATGGCGCTCATCCCGCTGCTGGTGGCAATGCAGGCCTCGGCGCCTTCCAGGGCAGCGAGACGGCGCTCAAACATCATCACCGTGGGATTGCTGAAACGCGAATAGGTGAACGCTTCTTCTTCATTCGCAAAGCGGGCCGCCGCAGTGGCGGCATCGGGCTGCACGAAACTGCTGGTCAGGAACAAGGCTTCGGAGTTTTCGCCCCACGCGCTCGGCGGCAAGCCTTCACGCACCGCCAGGGTGTCGCGCCGAGTACCGGGCGGCAGGGAAATACGAGGGAGCTTCTTTTCCATCTGACTCATTGCCTTTAAGCCGCAAAAATAGTAGCGTTCAGCTGGCTTCCAGTGCGTTTTGCAAGGTCAGCCGGCTGCGGTTGGCGCTTTCTTCTTCGTTGCGCTGGGCGGCGCGTTGCGCTGCCATGGCGATGAACTCGGCCGCGCTGACATCGCCGGTGATGTAGTGCCCATCGAAGCAAGAAGCTTCAAAACCGTTGAGCGCTGGGTTCAGCGCCTGCACCACACGCTTCATGGCCGCCACATCCTGGTAGATCAACGCGTCTGCACCGATGAAATCACGAATCTCGTCGATGCTGCGGTTGTGCGCAATCAACTCTTCGGGTGTCGGCATGTCGATGCCATAAACATTCGGGAAACGCACCGGCGGCGCAGCTGAGGCCATGAACACCTTGCGTGCGCCGGCTTCACGCGCCATTTGAACAATTTCCTTGGACGTAGTGCCGCGCACGATTGAATCGTCCACCAGCAATACATTGCGCCCCTTGAATTCGACGCCAATCGCGTTGAGCTTTTGCCGAACTGATTTCTTGCGCACGCCCTGTCCCGGCATGATGAAAGTACGCCCTACGTAGCGATTTTTGACAAACCCTTCGCGATACGGCTTGCCCAGTTTCTGTGCCAATTGCATGGCGCTGGGCCGACTAGACTCCGGAATCGGAATGACGACGTCGATCTCGCTCGGGGGCATGGTCGAAATCACCCGCTGAGCCAGCGTTTCACCCATGTTGAGGCGGGCTTGGTAGACGGAAATGCCGTCCATGATGGAGTCCGGCCGCGCCAGGTAGACGAATTCGAACATGCAGGGGTTCAAACTTGGGTGGTCGGCACATTGGGCGGCGTGCACGGTGCCGTTTTGGTCGATGAAAATGGCTTCGCCAGGCGCCACGTCGCGGGTCACGCGGTGGCCGGTGCCCTCCACGGCCACCGTCTCGCTGGCCACGATCACGTTGTGCCCTTCGGGCGTATCGCCTTCACCGAAACACAGCGGGCGGATGCCGAACGGGTCGCGAAAAGCCAGCAAGCCATGGCCGGCGATCAACGCCACCACGGCATAAGAACCGCGAATGCGCTTGTGCACCGCCCGCACCGCATTGAAGACCACAGCGGGTGACAACGGCAACTCACGCGCGGCGTGTTCCAGTTCATGTGCCAGCACATTGAGCAGCACCTCGGTGTCGCTCTCGGTGTTGATGTGGCGGCGGTCGACAGCAAACAATTCCTGCTTGAGCGCCAGCGCATTGGTCAGGTTGCCGTTGTGTACCAACACGATGCCAAATGGCGCGTTGACGTAAAACGGCTGCGCTTCTTCCTCGCTGTAGGCGTTGCCAGCAGTCGGATAGCGCACTTGGCCCAGGCCGACGGTGCCCGGCAGCGCCCGCATGTTGCGGGTGCGGAACACGTCGCGCACCATGCCGCGGGCCTTGTGCATGAAGCACTTCGTTCCTTGCATCGTGACGATGCCGGCAGCGTCCTGGCCGCGGTGCTGCAACAGCAGCAACGCGTCGTAAATCAACTGGTTGGCCGGCGCTTTCGAAATCACACCCACGATGCCGCACATAACAACTACTCCAATGTCAAATGGGAATCGGTGGCAAGACCACCCGCTTTGCTGGGTTGGTGCACCCAAGCATCAGGCAACAAGGGCTTCAAGCCGTCAAGCAAAGTATGCAACCAGACGATGGAGGTCGACCGCTGCCACGGGCCGGCCCGCGCCAGCGGCGTCATGTCCACCACCGTTACCACCGCGGCCAGCACCACAGCGGCACGCAAAACACCAAAGACAGCGCCGAACAAACGGTCCAACACGCTTAAAGGCGTGGCCCGCACCAACAAGCGCAGCAACCGTGACAACAGCGCCCACACCAACAAGGTCGCGAGGAAGACGGCCGCGAAAGCAACCGCATGACGGCTGATTGAATCAGGGGCGGCCACAGGCACATAGGGCGCTGCCAAGGTGGCATAACGCTTGGACGCAGCAAACGCCACCAACCAGCCGGCCAGCGACATCAACTCGAAAGCCAGCCCGCGCACCAGCCCGACCACCATGGACAGCGCCAGCACCATCAGCACGATCACGTCGAGGACAGGCAGACCTTCCAAGTGGCTGCTCGCTATTGCGATGGCTCAAAGCGTCAGAACGGCCGGGGCCAGGCCTGCCGAGCGCAAGCGCGCAGCGATCTTGTCGGCCTCGGGGCGGGCGGCAAACGGGCCGACCCGCACGCGAATGCGTTTTCCCATCGGCGTGTCGATGGCCTGGGTATAGGTCTTCAAGCCCAGTTTTTCGACCTGCAGCCGCACTTCGCGCGCTGCTGCCGGCTCCGCATAGGCACCTATTTGCAGCACATAACGCGCGGTGGTTGAGGCGGACGATGCGGGTGTTTCCACATGCGCCTTGGCTTCCGGCACAGCGGGCATGGTTCGGGCTTGGTCATGCGCGTGGGTGGCAGGCACCGGTGGCGCCGGGCGGGGAAGCGGCGCTTTGATGCCTGGCGCCGACGCGGAGGCCGACGTCGATGCAGCGGCCGCCCGCGGTGGCATTGCCATTGGCGCCGTTGAAGGCAAAGCCACTTCGCGACCTGCCTCAGCCTGCGTTTCGGTGACCATTTGTTGCGGTACAGGTTCGATACGGCGCACGATCGGGCCGCTGGGGTGTAAACCCGGCACGGCCAGCGGTGTGGCGCTGTCTTTCGAAGGAATATCGAGCGGAATATCCACCGGCACCGGGCGTGGTTGCGCCTCGAACAACAACGGGAAGCCGACCACACCGGCCGTCAGCAAGACCAACGCGCCAATCAGACGGCGCCTCGCGCGCACCCTGGCTTGCTTGACACTGTCCCTGTCCACCTCGCCACCAGGCGGCGCAGGAGGCGCACTGTTTTTGCGCTTCAGGAATGACAACACACCCATGCGATTCGGTGATGGCGCAACGCGCCTGGTGAAGAGGTGGCTGAAGCCGGCGAACGGCTGCTGGCAGGATGTCAGCTCAAGTGCTGGGCTGACAAACGCGGT
>JANXMO010000046.1 GCA_025354615.1 Burkholderiales bacterium
CTTCGGTCAAGTGCAGTTCGGTCTGCCGCATGACAACACCTCCGTGCCATCATTCGGCAATAACGAAAGTGTGTGCATGTTCAGTTGCTTGCGTGTCTTTGTGCTGGTGCGACGGCCCACACTTCATTGCCATGCTGCCTCACGCATCCGACCCATCCGATAAAACGACGCTGCGCGGCTGTGGCGCGTTCATGGCCTTTTGGTATGCACGGGTGGCCGGCACACTGGCCACGCAGATGCTGATGGTGGCGCTGGGCTGGCAGATGTATTTGTTGACCGGCAGTGCCTGGGACCTGGGCCTGGTGGGCCTGTGCCAGTTTGCGCCGGCCTTGCTGCTGGTGCCCATCACCGGGCATGTACTTGACCGCCAGCACCGCGGCCGCGTGCTGGCGCTGTGCCTGTTGACGCAAGCCTTCACGGCTCTCGCCTTGGCCCTGGCCGCGCACGGCGAGTGGGCGAGCCGCGGCGGCTTGCTGCTGCTGTCGGTGCTGATCGGCGCGGCCAAGGCTTTTCAGATGCCTGCGCAGCAAAGCATCGCACCGCGGCTCGTCCCGCCTGCCCTGCTGCCGAGGGCGCTGGCGTTCGGCGCGGCCGGCATTCAGGCGGCCACCATCAGCGGGCCAGCGCTGGGCGGCTTTCTTTATGTGCAGGGTGCGGCGGCGGTTTACGGCGTTTGCGCCGTGTTGTTCGGCCTGGCCACCGCAGTGCTGCTGCTGCGGGTGCACTACGCGCACGTGCCGCCGGCAAAAGAGCCGGTCAGCTTTGCCACGGTGTTTGCCGGCGTCGACTTCATTCGCAGCCGGCCAGTGCTGCTGGGCGCCGTTTCGCTGGACTTGTTCGCGGTGCTGCTCGGCGGTGCCACCGCCCTGCTGCCCATCTTTGCCAAAGACGTTCTTCACACCGGCCCCTGGGGCCTGGGCCTGCTGCGCGCAGCGCCTGCGGCCGGGGCGTTGGTCACTTCGCTGGTGCTGGCGCGTTGGCCGGTCGAGCGCCGCGCCGGCCGCATGATGTTTGCTTCAGTCGCCGTTTACGGCGCCGCCACCGTGGTGTTCGGCGTTTCCCGCGTGTTTGAAATGTCGTGGCTGGCCTTGGCCATTTCGGGCGCCGCGGACATGGTCAGCGTAGTCATCCGCCAGTCACTGGTGCAGCTTGAAACGCCGGACGCCATGCGCGGACGGGTCAGCGCGGTGAACTCGGTTTTCATCGGCGCATCAAACCAGCTGGGGGAGTTCGAATCCGGCGCCACTGCGGCCATTCTCGGCCCGGTGGGCTCGGTCGTGCTGGGGGGTGTCGGCACACTTGTGATCGCGGCCTGCTGGATGCGCCTGTTTCCCACATTGGCGCGACGGGGCGCGTTGAGGCCTGACTGTCCGACCTGACTATCCAACCGCCGCGGCAGGCCAACGGCCACCGCGCAGCGATTGAACGGTCAAGAAAATCCGGCGGCTGACGATAGGAATCAGACGTCCACCGTTGCTGTGGCCTGTCTCCCGTCAACAGGTCATGCCGCCGCCTGACACCGCTCGTTCACCTTTGCCATGCCTTTTTTGTTGAGACAATTTTTCCCCTCCATGCGCTACGTGCTGGCCATCTTGGTGCCGTTTTGCCTGTTGGCGGTGGGATTGTCATGGTTGGTTTATGTGCTGCTCGACCCGGCACCGCCAAAAAAAGTAGTGCTGGCCACCGGCGTTGAGCAAGGCGCCTACTCGGCATTCGGCCGCCAATTTGCCGCATTGCTGAAAGACGAGGGACTGCAGGTTGAGTTGCGCTACACGCAAGGCACTGCGGAAAACCTGGCCTTGCTGCGCGACCCGGCGAATACCGTGGATTTTGCTTTTGTGCAGAGCGGAAGCGACCCCCTGCTGCGCCCGAACGATGACGCATCGATGGCGGACCTGGTTTCGCTCGGCAGCCTGTTTTACGAGCCCGTCTGGCTTTTTTACCGAGAGGCCGCAGCGCGCCAACGGTTGCGCTCACCGGCGCTTCGAACGCTGACGGACCTGGCCGCCAGCGGTGGCTGGAAAATCAATGTGGGTGCGGCCGGCAGTGGCATCGCAACGCTGAGCACCAAGCTGTTCGAGGCCAATGGCATCGACATGGCAAAGCTGCAGCTGCTGCGCCAACCGCAAGCGCAATCCGTTGACACCTTGTTGGCCGGCCGCAGCGATGCGCTGGTGCTGGTGTCGGCACCGGAGTCGGCGTTGGTGCAAGCGCTGCTCAAAGCGCCGGGTATCAAGCTGTTCAGCTTCGAGCAGGCTCAGGCCTATTCGCGCCGTTTTCCTTTCATGAGTGCCGTCACGCTGCCGCATGGCGTTGTCGATCTCGGACGTGATTTGCCCCGCGCGGATGTGCAGTTGATTGCCCCCACCGCGACGCTGGTCACCCGCCCCAGCACCCACCCGGCATTGATTCAGTTGTTTTTGCAGACTGCGCAGCGAGTGCACGGCGGTGATGGCTGGTTTCAGCGCAAGGGCGACTTTCCCAATGCCCGCAACAACGAGCGGCCGTTGGCGCCCGAAGCGCAGCGCCACTTTCAAAGCGGCCCGCCGCTGCTCCAGCGTTACCTGCCGTTTTGGCTGGCCAATTTGATCGACCGCCTGTGGCCGGTACTGGTATCGATTTTGGCCATTCTCATTCCGGTTACCCGCATGCTGCCGCCGCTTTACGACTTTGGCATTCGGCAACGTATTTTTCGCTGGTATGGTCAATTGCGGGCGCTGGAAACTTTGTGCGACAAAGAAGCGAGCGCTTCGCATCGCCGCGACTGGGTGCGTGAACTGGACGATATCGAAAACCGGGTTGCGCATATCAGCGTGCCCTTGAGCTATGCAGACGAGTTGTACGCGCTGCGGACGCACATTGCCCTGGTGCGTTTGAAGTTGTCGGCAGGCGACATGCCGTTGCCCCCCGCAGACCGCGCGGCGCTGCCCCGTTGAAAGGACACATTGCCATGAACACCGCTGCCGGCGTGCACCGTTTGCGTCTCGAACAATTGCGCGCGACCTTGCGCCGCCAAGGCTTGGCAGCAGTGCTCGTGCCCTCCAGCGACCCCCATCTGTCGGAGTACCTGCCCTCACGCTGGCAAGGCAGGCAATGGTTGTCAGGCTTCACCGGCTCGGTCGGCACCTTGGCCGTCACGCTGGAGGCTGCGGCGCTGTTTGTCGACAGCCGTTACTGGACACAAGCCGAAGCAGAGCTGGCCGGCAGTGGCATTGCGCTGGTGAAAATCCCCGGCGCCCAGGCCAATACGCATGCTGAATGGCTGGCAGCACACCTTGCCGCCAGCGAAACCGTGGGCGTGGATGGACAGGTGTTGAGCCTGACCGCCGCCCAGGCGCTGCAACACCCGCTGCAACGCGCCGGCGTGCAGCTGCGCACCGACGTCGACCCGCTGTCAGGCGCCTGGCTTGATCGCCCTGGCCTGCCATCGGCAGCGGTCTACGAACACCTGCCACCACATGCCACCGAGCCACGCCCAGCCAAACTGGCCCGGTTGCGTGACGCGCTGCGGGCGCAAGGCGCCACCCACCACTTCATTTCGACGGTTGACGACATTGCCTGGTTGTTCAACCTGCGCGGTGCCGACGTCAGCTTCAACCCGGTTTTCCTCGCCCACGCGCTCGTTGACACGCAAAGCGTCCGCTTGTTTGTCGCCGCCGGCAAGGTCGACGCTGCGTTGGAAGCCACGCTTGCCGTTGATGGCGTTGCACTCGTCGCTTACGAAGCGGCCGGGCCTTCATTGAGCGCATTGCGCGCCACCGACACCTTGTTGATCGACCCCCGGCGCGTCACGCTGGGGCTGCGCGAACAGGTGCCGGCAGAGGTGGCCGTGGTCGAGGCCATCAACCCCAGCACCTTGTTCAAGAGCCGCAAAAACAACGCCGAAGCGGCCCATATCCGCAACACGATGATCGAGGATGGCGCCGCGATGTGCGCGTTTTATGCGGCTTTCGAAGCCGGCATGGCGCGCGGCGAGCGCTGGACCGAGCTCGACATCGATGAACGGCTCAGCGCCGAGCGGGCGCGCCAGCACGGCTTTGTCGGCCTGAGCTTCCACACCATCGCCGGCTTCAACGCCAACGGCGCGATGCCGCATTACCGGGCCACGCCGGCATCGCATGCGGTCATCAACCCGGAAGTCGGTGGTTTATTGCTGATCGACTCGGGCGGCCAGTACCAGGGCGGCACGACTGATATCACCCGCGTGTGGCCGATCGGCCGCGTCAGCGCGGCGCAGCGGCGCGATTACACCCGCGTGCTGCAAGGCACGCTGGCGTTGAGCCGTGCGCGTTTCCCACGCGGCACCTTGTCGCCCATGCTCGACGCGCTGGCACGGGCGCCGCTGTGGCAGCACGGGCTCGACTACGGCCACGGCACCGGCCACGGCGTCGGCTATTTTTTGAACGTGCACGAAGGGCCGCAAAGCATTTCCAAAACAATGCCAGAGCCGCACATGGCGATGGAAGCGGGCATGGTCACCAGCATAGAGCCGGGGCTGTACCGACCTGGACAATGGGGCATCCGGATTGAAAACCTCGCATTGGCCGTTCCGATTGCCACGCCGGAAGGCAACCGGTTTGGCGACTTCCTGGAATTCGAGACGCTGACCTTGTGCCCCATCGACACCCGCTGCATCGAACCCAGCCTGCTGCGGCCCGACGAGATCGACTGGCTCAACCGTTACCACGCCACCGTGTTCGAGCGGCTGGCGCCGCGGCTGGCGGGTGAGTCATTGACCTGGTTGACGGCGCGGACAGGCGCACTGTGAACGGATTTTTGCAAATGTGCCGCAGCGCTGTTCGCAATTTGACGAAGACATTCGCGTTGCTGGTACACCGTCCGATCACTTCCCGGTCAAATTGCTTCACTTGTTCAACATGCGGAGATGGGAATGAAATCCATTCGTCAATTGACTGACATGGCTTCTGTATGAAACGTTCGGGTGAAGCGCGAAGACGGGTCATCTTCCCCTCCACACACAGCCAGCAGCTCCACACAGCGTCAACCACCAGCGCCTGCAGGAATTACGCCACGTGCTCCGCACTCAACGGCATTCGCCGGCAACGCTATGGATCAAGGACCGTCTCGAGCGCTGCGTTCGGGCAGGCCTTCAGAAAAAATCCTAGCAGCCATCAAAGATGTACAGCGCGGCGTGCCCGTAAACATCGCCATGCGCCATCAAGGAATTGCCGGCAACAAGGTGGCAGCCAATCTTCAAAAAGAAGCGGCCAAGGGTATTCCGGCCATGATTGCTGTGCTTAACAAAGAGCCTCTACCTTTAATTGCAGACCAATTAGGCATTACTCGACCTTTACTCCAATACACCCTGCGAGACGAAGCGGTAAACACACTTCTTGGCGCTGCGACCACTCTGCCCGAAATCGAAGCCTATTCAGGCTTTTCACATGATGTAACGCTTGAAATAAAAGCCGCCAGCATTGAGCCAGTGAAAGCTGCGTTACGCAACGGTGAATATCCTGCGGCGGTGGCCGACCGGCATGGCATCAAAGACGAACGTGTGAAAGCACTCATGCTGAGAGGCGATGAGGTCAACCTGAGAACCGTGATTTCAGGTTAAGTGCTCGAGTTGATGGCTGCTGGGGCCGATAGTTTTAATGCGTGACCCGGTTAAACACTTACAACCAGTATTCCCACCACCGCGCAAACGTTTCCTTGATCCGGTTATCGAGCGGGCGCCGTTGCCAGCTGTCAAGCGTGATGGCATCGGATGCGGCCAGGTCGCGGTCGAACATGGCTTGCACCTGGCGGCCGAAATCCACGCCCAGCACCACAGCGTTCAATTCCTGGTTGTGCAAAAAGCTTCGCCAATCCAGGTTGGTGGAACCAACAGTTGCCCACACGCCGTCGATCAATGCCGTCTTGGCATGCAGCACCACGCCACGCCGCTCAAATATTTTCACGCCTACGCGCAACAGGCGCTCGTAATAGCCACGCCCGGCATTGAAGACAAGCCAGGAATCGGTTTGGCTGGGCAGTATCAAGGTGACATCAACGCCGCGGGCCACCGCCGCTTCCAGCGCTTCCAGCAGCTGTGGGTCGGGCACGAAGTAGGCATTGGTGAGGTGAACGCTTTTCTCGGCGCTGCCGATCGCCGACAGCAAGGTGGCATAAATCAGGCTGTAAGGTTCATCGGGTGAGCTTCCGATGGCTCTGACCACCTGCTGGCCCGCGGGCACAGGCGTTGGAAAGTAGTTGCGCTGCGCCAGCGGTTCTCCTTTTTGAGAAGCCCATGTCTCCAAAAAAAGCTTTTGAAAATCAGCCACCACAGGACCGGTCAATTGCAGATCGGTGTCACGCCAGGCAGCCGCGCCTGACGGCTGTTGCGACCGAC
>JANXMO010000064.1 GCA_025354615.1 Burkholderiales bacterium
GACCGGGGAGGCAATCAAGGAAATGGCGCGCTAGTAATTAGCATTTATATACAATGAATTTTTGCAATTATTGATTTATTAAATATGTCAAAAGATTGGCGTCTTCTCGGCTTGTCCGGTGCCAACTTTCCTTCAACGTGATGACAGCCATTAACAAAGTCGCAGAGGCGTGGCGTGGACTACGCTCCTGCAATAAATACATTTAGGGGGGAACACGCCATGGCAATGCCCGGAATCCAACAGTTCGCCTTTCGTCCCCCGCCGCAATACGATCCGTATTTGGGCATGCAGGGCCCGGCGCCCGTCAACCCATACCAATGGAGCGGCGGGCAGCCGCAGCCCATGGGGCAGCAGCTGCCGCAGCAACTGCTCAGCGCCGTGGGCAACCTGCTGAATACCATCGTCACCCAGCTGATGAGCCGGCTCGTGCCGCAGCAGGGCCAGCCGGGGCAGATGCCCGGCTTCGGCAGTGCCAACCCGTTCGGCAGCCTGCCTGGCGTGGGTGCGTCACAGCCGGTGGCACCGGCGATGCCGGACCCTGGCGCCAGCGCAGGCAGTAGCAGCAGCGTCGGCGGTGCGGGCGACCCCAGCGCCATGGGCTTTGGCGACGACAGCGGCACCAGCATCGAAAAGCTGCTGCGCCAGATCATTACCCAGCTGATGCAGACGCTGATGCAGATGCAGACGCCGCAGCAGCAGCCGGGCGGGCAGATGCCCGGCGGCGGCCCCGGCGGGCCGGGCGGCATTTGCGGCACTGGAGGCCCGGGCGGTATGGGTGGCCCAGGGGGCTCTTTTTATTCCAATTCACAGCCGGATCCCTGGAACTTGCCTCAGAACATCGTTGGCACCTCGCTGCCAACGCAAACCGTCACCTCGCCCATCAACACAGTGACGGGTCTGCTGCCCGGATCGATATCGCTGTCGCAAATTCCCTCCAATGCCAATGAATTGGTGCAGGCCTACAAAGGTGTGCCCGCCGCCGGCACAGCAGAGGGCCGCGAAGCGCAGCTCAAGGAAGCGTTTGGCAAGATGGGCATGAGTTCGGATGAAATCACGTTTTTCACACGCATGGCGAAGGCTGAGTCGTCGACCAATCTCGACGCGTCTTCGCATGGCGATTTAGGGAATGGCGATTTCAGCACCCACGGACCGCTGTCAGCCGCATTGGGTGGTTTCAGAGGCAACCCATCGTGGTATGAGCAGCAAACCGGCCAAAAGCCACCGGAAGGTTGGGAAGAAATTCTTAAGCACCCGGAACAAAACTACCAGGCGGCTGCTATCTTGGGCGCCATGAACATCAAAGCTGGCATGAAAGGTGAGAACGGCAAGAATGACTTCCAGTCGCCTTTCACCGGCATCATCACGCAACACCAAAAAGGCTATGCGAGCCATGCTATGAGCAACCCGGAAGATGGAGGCGTGGTTGACAACAACCTGCGGCTCGAAGAGGCCGGTGACTCACCCGCCCTGAAAGCGTTTTATGCGGAGCTGAGATCCCGGCTGCCACATTCGCTTTGATGCAATTTCATGGGCCGTAATGACCCGCACCTGCTGGGCTGCTGCTCAATCGAGCGAACGGCAAATCTCTTACTCCCTCTCCCACATGGAGAGGGAGTAATGCAGCAACGGCCGACCATGCTGGCCCAATAGTAAAGTCTGTCATGTGCCAACAAATGAGTTTGCAGTAACGACATGATCACGCTTTATGGCTTTGGACGTATTTTTCCCGAAGGGCGCGGCGAGACGAAAGACCTGCGGGCGCAGTGGGCGCTTGAAGAAACCGGTCTGCCGTACCGAGTCCACGCACTCGACCACACGGGCGGAGAACTTGACGGCGAGGCCTTCAGTCGACTCAGCCCCTTTCACCAGGCGCCAGTCATTGACGACGACGGCTTCGTATTGGCCGAGTCGGCTGCCATCGTGCTTTACCTGGCCGAGAAAGCGGGCAAGCTGATTCCCAACGATGTTCAAGGCCGTACTCGCGTTGTTCAATGGTGCTGTGCCGCGGCCAGCAGTGTCGAGCCTACATTTTTGTGCCTCGACTTGATCGGGATGTTTGACAGTGGCAAGACGGCTCAACAGCTTGACGCAAAAGTGCACGAACTGGCTGGCCGTTGGCTTGCCGGCGTTGAGCGCCGTCTCGAAGACCGCGAGTGGATTGCCTGTGCTGATTTCACGGTGGCCGACATCATGATGGCCTGCGTTTTGCGCGGCGTTCGGAAAACCGACTTGATGGCACCCTTTCCGAAGCTGATGGCCTATTACCAGCGCTGCCAAGCCCGCCCGGCCTGGCAGCGCACGCTTGCACTTTATGCCGAGCGTGTGAATGTGAGCGTCGACGATATCCGCTGAGGCAATGCTCAACGGAGCTTTCGCGAAGCGGGACACTCAATTTGCGACGGTACCCAGAACGCCATCGGCGATGCTGTCCGTCACCGCTGTTTTTCCGCAACCTTGCCCACACCGCAAAAAGGCGTCACGGCAACCGCCGCGGTAGACCAGCGCCAGCGAGACGTCAGGCCGGTTCCTCCTCGGATAACGCACGGTGCACGGCGCGCTGCATGGCGGTGCGCAAGCCTTGCAGCTGGGTTTCCAGGCTGGCGTCGAGAATACCGACCTCGGACTCGAACACGCAGCTGCCAGGCTGGAAGCTGCTGTCGACCCGCAGCTCGACTTTCGAGCCGCTGGCATCACCGGTCAGCTGGTCGGCCAGTGCAGCGCTGGCGTGTGCATGGTCGGCTGGGCTGACCCGCAACACCACGCGCGTGGCTTCGCGCGTCAAGGCCTGCACATTGCGCAGCGCGCGGTGATAGAGCGCTTCACGCGGCCCGCTGTCGACGATGCGCTCCACCGCGGCGGTGACGATCTCGGCCAGTTTGTCTTGCGAGGCGCGGATCGATTCTTCGCGCTGGTCTTGTTGCGCCTGCTGCTGTGTATGCCAGTCGACCACCGCCTGGCTCATGCCTTCCTGGTAGCCGTCTCTGACCGCTTGTTCGCGTTCGGCCTGCGCCTGTGCGCGCAATGCTTCAGCTTGCTGCTGCGCGGCTTCGATGATCGCTTGCGCCTGCAGGTGGGCCTCGTGCAGCACCAGCGCCTGGCGGGCGTCGGCTGCGCCCAGTGAAAATTCGACGCTCGCCACCTGCTCGACTTCAGTGGCCCGCACGATGCCGGATGGAACGCCCACGCGCTCGCCGGCAGCGCCGCCTGGATGCAGCCAAATCAACATGACGCCTCTCCTTCCACCAAAGCCACGACGGTGACCAGCGCTTCGGCAAAAGGCCGGGCTTTTTTCAGGCTGTGCCACGGGCCGCGCGGCCAGCGCAGGGGCGGCAACGTGGCGCGCACCATTCGCTGAAGGGAAGGATGGCGCCAAGCCCCTGCCGCCACGGCGTCGAGATAGCCGACCTGCACCCAGAAGCCGGCGCCAGCGTTGGCAAAAGCACTGTCGATCGGCCGGCTTGCCGCTTGCAAAGACAATTCCTTCAACGGAACGAGTACCGGCCCGAGCAGCGCCGCCAGTTCATTGCGCGGCTGGCGCGCGACACAGCTGCGCAGCACACCGGGCCGCCGCGCCAGCGCCAGCGCACACAGCCGCAGCTCGAGCGCCGCCACGGGCAGCAACACCCAGCGGCCAGGCGCTGTCGCGAGTGCCTCGGCCGGCGGGTCACTGCCACGCCAGCGCCGTACGTAAAGCCGGATCACTCGTTCACGAGTGGCGTTGTCGGGCAACGCGTCCAGCAAGTCCTGCGGGATGGCGAGCCGCTGCAAATTCATGCGTGTTGGCAGCGCATCGGCCTGCGGCGAGAAAGCCAGCAACGCTTGCGCCAGGCCGTGCGCCTGCTCGCGCAGCGCGCTGTCGCTTGCGGGTTCCGTTTCGGTAGCGGTTTCAGCGAACATGGTGCGGGCTCGTCACGTGGTGCGAACGCTCAGGCCACTGCCGTTTTGCGCAGCTTTTGCAAGCCGGGCGGCAGCCACTGCGGACGCAGCACCACCACCGCTGCGCCGCCGGCCAACAGCAGGACGACGAAACCCGCAGCCGCGCCCCACACCCAGCCACCGCCCGCCACCCGCGCCGGCAACACCAGGTCACTGGCCGGAACCAGCGTCACGTTGACGTTGTCGTAAGCCAAGCCCTCGACCGCGCGTGACACCATGGTCTTGATCGACGGCACGATGTTGCTCATGTTGGCTTCAGGCCGGTGTTTGACGAACACCGAAGCGCTGGACGGTGTGACCTTGGTCGCCATCGGGTCATTGGTCGGCAGCACGATGTGCACCTTGGCCGTCACCACGCCGTCAATGTGGCTCAAGGTGTCCGACAGCTCCTGCGACACGCCATGCACGAAGCGCACGCGTTCTTCGAACGGGGTCGAAATCAAGCCCTCTTTCTTGAACATGTCACCCAGGCTGACAAAGCGCTCGGGCGGCAGGCCGGCGGCTTTGAGCACCAGCAGGGCTCGCACTGTTTCGTCCTTTTCAACCGCAAGCACCCAGGTTTTGCCGGCATCCCGTGTCACTTTTTCGGCTTCTATGCCCTGCACCAGCAAGGCGCTGACCATGCTGTTGACGTCGGCCTCGCTCTGGTTGGACACCAAATCGGTTTGGCAGCCACCCAGCAGGGCCAGACAGGCCCAGGCCAGCAACACGGCGCACCAGCGACGCGGGCCTCCTGAGATTCGATGCGAGAAGGCAAGGGCGTACATCACTGGTTCTTCATCAAGGTTTGCAGGCCGCTCTTGCCGCTTTGCGCCACGTAAACACCGGCGTTGAACTGCATCTGTGTGGACGACATCTGGAATTGCAGCGCAATGTGCCTGGACATCAGCTCGGCCTGGTTCATGCTCGGCGCCTGCTCGGTAAAGGCGCGCACGTCGGCGAAGGTTTGCTTCATCAGCGCTTCGTTGTGCTGCAACATCTTCGAGGCCACCGTGTCGTTTCCGCCCAGGTTCTGCACCGACATCTCTGGGATGGTCGACATCAGCTGGCTGAACTGATCGACGGCGTGCTGAACCGGCTGGCTGCGGGCGCTGGTTGTTTCAACAATCGTCTGTGGCGAAATGGCTGCAATGGCATCAGTCATGGCGTGACCTCTTCTATGGTTGACGGTCCGAAGGGCCCCAAAATCAGGCGCGCATGTAAGCGTGCTGCGAGTAATCGGTGGCGGTGGTGGTGGTGGTCGATTCCGCCTCAGCGGGTGAGTCATCCTGGCCCAGCAGCAGACGCACCAGGCTGGCCGCCTCGGGGCTGGCAGTGGTCGTCAACACCTCGTTGGCACTGATGGCCCAGTCCTGGTCACCGGTGGCGTATTGGCAGAATGCCAACAGCGCTTGCCCGAGCGGCCAGGTTTCCCCGTTGGCTTCGGAGTTGCGCAAAGTGCGAATGGCATCTTTCCATTGGCCGCGGCCGACTGCAATCCAGGCATCGAAAGTGTCCAGCTCCGGCAGCTTGGGACGCAGGTCACGTACCGCGGCCAGCAGCAGCTCAGCGTCGTCATGCCGGCCCCGGTGAATGCCTTGGCTGATGAGCTCGATCATCCCTGCCACGAATGTCTTGCTGTGGATGTCTTCGATCATGATGTGTCTCTCGATTTGAAAGTGGAGAAGAGGGGCGTAGAAGCGGTTGCGTGAAACAAGGAAGGCACAAAACGGTGAAAGTGGTTCGTTCGTTCAGGCTGCGAGACCGGTGTCTTCAACCGCACTTTGTGCACCGGCGTCAAAAAGCGTTTCGGCCGGCATGGCGGGCCGCTGCCATCGCTGGGCCCAACGCACGCCCGCGGTGTAGTCGCTGTTTTCTGCCATTGCAAACGCTGCTGTCACACCGACGGCTGCTGTCATGTCGGTGGTTGCAGCCGGAGGTGAATCAACCGCTG
>JANXMO010000078.1 GCA_025354615.1 Burkholderiales bacterium
GTTTCGGGCAAGCCAGGAATCTTGTAAGTCGGCCCGACAAATTTTTGCCGTGCCCGCAGCACCCCGGCGTCGCGCAGCGGGCTGGGATCGTTCAGATAACCGAATACGCTGTAGCGAATACGGTCGGCATATTTGTGCATCAAGCCTTCCGGCTTGTAATTGCCGCCGCTGTAGGGCACGCAGTTGGCCTCGAGCGGCCCAGCAGCGGGCGATGGGTCGCACACTTTTACCCGGATCGGCAGATTCAAGCAATCGCCCGGCGTGTAGACGCTGTAAGCGCCAGCGCCAGGTGGCTTCCATGACAAGCTGATGCTGGCCTGGCTCCCGCCTTCAAAGTATTCAAGCCGCACATTCAACGGCTGGCCCTCAGTCAAGGCAATATTGGTGCTGGTGTTCAGTGTGGCCACGTGGTTGGTCCAGTTGTCGATGACCAAGTTGCCATTGACCCACAGGCGGACGCCATCATCCGACGAGGTCTGGAAGGTGTAGGTGCCAGTGCTGGGTGCCGTGCTTGACGACGTCCAACGCGCCGAAAAATTGTCGTTGTTGACAATGCCGGCGGCGGGTGACGCGTTGACCCAATCAAAATTGACGGCCTCGAAACGCGTCAGCGCAGGCGAGCCACTCAGGTTGGTGTTGTTGTAGTAAGTGCCCAGCAAGCCGCCACTGCAGGTCATGTTGTCAGCCCGTATCTCCATCAAAATGCCTTTGTTGGCAAGTTTGGAAGTCCATGGCCCGGTGGCTCGAAAAGGGGTGGCGCCCACCATGTCGGCATCGCTGACACTCCACCACGGACGGTCGGGAAAATTGTTGCTGTCCTGCGGCGATCCCCAGGCCCTTTCCAGAATCGTCGTCGTTGGCGTGTCAACCACGCGAAAGCCGCCGGTCAGTGCCCAGCGGAAAGGATCGATCGTCGGCGTTGTGGCCCAGTTCAAAAAATTGCCGCTCCACTTGGCATCGTTCGCCCCTGCGCAGGTGTGCGCAGCTGCCGTCCCTGCTGGCGCAAAGTGGCTCTTGTTGTTGGCGTCTTCCACGTCGACTGCGGTGTACGTGTAGCACTTGTTGGGGTCGAAATACCCCGTGTAAGTGGCATTGGCGGAATACACCAGATCGGTGTGCGCCACGCTGATGGCGGTGGGAAATTCAACCGACAGTGGCAAGGCCAGATTGCCCGGTACTGCGGCCGCGGCAAACACCGGCTCGTTGGCCAGTGCAGTGGCGGCTTGCGCCGGCACGCTGCACAGCAGCAGCAGCAAGGATTGCAACGCCGCGAGCACGCGTCCATGCGTTGGCGCGGCGGAAGATTCAGGCGCAGGAACGTATTTCATGGTGGCACTTCCGAGGGTGGTCTCAATCAATCAAAGGCCGAACGTCGTCTGATAGAAGGCCTGCGTGCCGCGTGGCCCATTGACGCGGATGCTGAGCCGGTAGACGACCTGGTGCGGCACCGCGCCGGCGCCGCCGGACGAGGTGTCTTCCGCCCGCAGCAGTTCCGAGGCACTGCCGCCGGGCGGTGTGCCGCTGTCGGCCTGCGTGCACTTGCTCGCGCCCAGCAGGTTGTCCGGCCCCTCGTCTTTGCACAGCCGGTCGATCACGTAGCGGATGCTGACTTGCTGGCCGGCCGCGCCGCTGATGTCGTTGCTGGTCCGGCCGAAGGCGTTGAAGCCGCTGTCATCGAGCAGCAAGACGTTGGGAATGCCGTGGTCATTCGTATCAAGAATGGTGGCGCTGTAATTGCTGGAAGGCAGGGCATAGGCCCGCACTGCAGCCGTGGCCAGTGGGCCGGTCTGCACCGCATCGAGCACCGGCTTGACGGCGCGTTCGCCCTGGTTGAGCAGGTCGCGCTTGAAGGCCACGTTGCCGGCCGTGAACATCGAGCCGTTGAACGAACGCACCATCGCCACGGCCGAAATCAGCAGCAGCGTCAGCGCGATCAGGCTGAACAGCAACACGGCGCCGCGCTGCCGAAGCGGCCGTTTTTGGGAAGAACTGCGAAAGTGTTTCATGAGGTCGGTGCCAGCATCAGGTTGCGCAGCGGCACCGTGAACTCGACAGTGCGAAAGCGCCTTTTGCGGT
The DNA here is from genome assembly GCA_025354615.1 of Burkholderiales bacterium. GTDB lineage: Bacteria > Pseudomonadota > Gammaproteobacteria > Burkholderiales > Burkholderiaceae_C > JANXMO01. The sequence goes on from JANXMO010000078.1 coordinate 2,077, forward strand.
CGTCGCCTGTCAGCGCAACGCTGCGTTGCAAGGCGCTGGGAAGCGAGCTGAACAACGTCAACGTGGCGGGCGACACGGTTTCTTTTTCAACCAGCGGCGAGCGCAGCACCAGCGCAATGCGCACCGAGACGATGCTGCGCAGGTACTTGCGTGCGTCGGGCGTGCCGCTGAACAGTTCTGCCTGCGTGTAGGGCGACACGCCGGGGTCGACGAACGTGTCCTGTTTGCCATCGGCATCGCTGTCAACGCCATAGAGCGCGCGCAGCGCAAACACGCTGTCGGCGATCGGCATTGCGGTGTCGCCGCCATCCGTGCGCAGCAAGTCGTAGCTGAACAGCGTGGCGTTGTTGCCCACACCGATGAGCTGGAACTGCGGCGGGTTGGTCACCGCATTGCCGAGCGGAATGACGAAGGTGTTGTTGGTGTTGCCGAAGTCCGTCAAGGCGACGTTGCTGCCCGTGGTGCTGTAGTAGGTGCCGGCCAGGTCCAGATCTTGTGTGGGGCCGCCTGTAAACGAGCTGTTGGTCTGCTGCACCATGCAGTCCCGGCCTTTTTCCGCGAACAACAGCAAATCGTTGGCTTTGATGCCCAGCGTGTTGGGCAGCCGGTACGGGTCGCCGACCGTGTGCGGCTGCATGCGCCACGGCGATTCCGAGTAGCCGGCCGTGCCGGCCATCACCATCAGCACATCGCTGCCGGCGTCCGAC
>JANXMO010000111.1 GCA_025354615.1 Burkholderiales bacterium
GCTTGTCGGGGTTGAAATCATCGCCGCCGCCCATGTTCTTGCCGATGCCGGTGCCGAGCGCTGTGATCAGCGTCAGGATTTCGTTGCTGGTGAGCAGCTTCTCGTAGCGCGCTTTCTCCACGTTCAGTATCTTGCCGCGCAAAGGCAAGATCGCCTGGAACTTGCGGTCGCGGCCCTGTTTGGCGGAGCCACCGGCGGAGTCGCCCTCCACGATGTAGATCTCGCACAGACGGGTCTTTTTCTTGGCAGTCGGCCAGCTTGCCGGGCAGGCCCATGCCGTCGAGCACGCCTTTGCGGCGCGTCATTTCGCGGGCCTTGCGCGCGGCTTCGCGGGCGCGGGCAGCTTCAACGATTTTTCCGCAGATTATTTTCGCGTCGGTCGGGTTCTCGAGCAGGTAGTCGGTCAGCGCCTTGCTGACGACGTCTTCCACCGGCCCGCGCACTTCGCTGCTGACGAGCTTGTCCTTGGTCTGGCTGCTGAACTTGGGCTCGGGCACTTTGACGCTCAGCACGCAGCACAGGCCTTCGCGCATGTCGTCACCCGTCACTTCAACCTTGGCCTTTTTGGCCAGTTCCGAGTCGTCGATGTACTTGTTGATGATGCGGGTCATCGCGGCGCGCAGGCCGGTCAAATGGGTGCCGCCGTCGCGCTGCGGAATGTTGTTGGTGAAGCACAGCACGTTCTCGCTGTAGCCGTCGTTCCACTGCATCGCCACGTCGGCGGTGATGTTGGTGCCCTGGTCGCTCATCTTGTCGCCGCTGGCGGCGAACACATTCGGGTGCAGGGTTTTCTTGCCGGTGTTGATGAACTCGACGAAACCTTTGACGCCGCCGGCAAAGGCAAAGTTGTCTTCCCGGTTGTTGCGCTCGTCGACGAGGCGGATCTTCACGCCGTTGTTCAAGAAGCTCAGCTCGCGCAGCCGCTTGCTCAGAATGTCGTAGTGAAAATCGATGTTCGAAAAAATCTCGGCGTCGGGCAAAAAGTGCACTTCGGTGCCGCGCTTTTCGGTTTCGCCGGTCACGCGCATCGGTGAGACGTCAAAGCCGCTGCGCTGCTCGATCAGCCGCTCCTGCGGAATGCCCTGGCGGAATTCCATGAAATGCACTTTGCCCTCGCGCCTCACCGTCAGCCGCAGCCATTTGCTCAGGCCGTTGACACAGCTGACGCCCACGCCGTGCAGCCCGCCGGAAACTTTGTAGCTGTTCTGGTTGAACTTGCCGCCGGCGTGGAGCTCGGTCAGCGCAATCTCGGCAGCACTGCGCTTGGGCTCGTGCTTGTCGTCCATCTTGACGCCGGTGGGAATGCCGCGGCCGTTGTCGGTGACGGAAATCGAGTTGTCGCTGTGGATGGTGACGACGATGTCGTCACAGTGCCCGGCGAGTGACTCGTCGATCGAGTTGTCGACCACCTCGAACACCAGGTGGTGCAGGCCGGTGCCGTCGGAGGTGTCGCCGATGTACATGCCGGGGCGCTTGCGCACCGCTTCCAGTCCTTCAAGGATCTGGATGCTGCCTTCGCCATACGCCGCATCGTCGGCCGCCATGGCGGCTTTCTTGGCGTTGCTGCGCTCGGTGGCTTCAGTAGCGGCAGCGGCAGCGGCAGCGGCAGCGGTTTCGGCTTCATCGCCAGAAGGGGTCAGGGCGTCGTCAGTCATGGCTTTTCAAACTCTGGTTCATTCGGGCAGGCGGTGCGTTGGTCGGTTCGCAGGCCGGCCGTGCAGAAAAACAAAGCGGGCGCACCCTGTCGATGCGGTACAGCCCACTTGCGGCGCAACAACGAGCACGCGCCGTCAACAGCATCAAATGCGCATCGGCATCACAACGTACTTGAAGCCGGCCTGCTCGGGCACGGTGATGAGCGCGCTGGAATTGGTGTCCTGCAGCTCGAGCTTGATCATCTCGACGCTCATGTTGGCCAGCGCATCCATCAGGTAGGTGACGTTGAAGCCGATCTCGATCGTGTCGCCTTCATAGTCGATCTCCAGCTCTTCCTTGGCTTCTTCCTGCTCGGCGTTGCTGGAGGCGATGCGCAGCGTGCCGGGCTCGATGTTGACGCGCACGCCCTTGAACTTTTCGCTGGTCAAAATGGCGGCGCGCTGCAGACAGGCCAGCAAGGGCGCGCGGCCCAGGGTGACGTGGTTCTGGTGGTTCTTCGGTATGACGCGGTTGTAGTCTGGGAACTTGCCTTCCACCAGCTTGCTGACGAACTCCATGCCGCTGAAACCAAAGCGCGCCTGGTTGCCGGCAAAGCGGATGTCGATCGGCGTGTCTTCGTCACGCAGCAGGCGCTGCAGCTCGAGCACGGTTTTACGCGGCAGGATGACTTCTTGTTTCGGCATCTCCGTCTCGAGCACTGCTTCGGCCAGCGCCAGGCGGTGGCCGTCGGTCGCCACCAGCGTCAGGCGCTGGCCTTCGGCGATGAACAAAATACCGTTCAGGTAATAGCGGATGTCATGCACCGCCATGGCGAAGTGCACCTGGTTGATCAGGCTCTTGAGGGTTTTCTGTGGCACCGAGAACACGGGGCCAAAGTCGGGCGCGTCCTGCACCAGCGGGAAGTCATCGGCCGGGAGTGTTTGCAGTGTGAAGCGGCTCTTGCCGCCTTGCAGCGTCAGCTTGTTCTGGTTGGCCGTCAACGTGACCGGCTGGGTGGAAGGCAGGGCGCGCAGGATGTCGATCAGCTTGCGGGCGCCCACGGTAGCGGTGAAGTCGCCCGCATCGCCTTCAAAAGCCACCGATGTGCGCACTTGAACTTCGAGATCAGAGGTCGTGAACTCCACCTGTTCTCCCGTTTTGCGCAGCAGCACATTGGCCAGAATGGGCAAGGTATGGCGCCGCTCAACAATGCCAGCCACGGATTGAAGGACGCCAAGAAACTTTTCCTGCGCAGCTTTTAAAACAATCATTTGAACCTCTCAAGGAATGGTCGTAATAGTAGGGGCTGCCTTGTTCCGTGGAAAACCCGGTTTTTCTTCATCCAATCAAGCGCTTGGGCGACCTTCAACCCTGTGGGCGAGTGCGCCTGAACGGCGGGAGCCGCGACCCACAACTTCGGCTCGCGCTTCCAGCCTGTGGATATCAAGCGGCTTGTCAGGGAATTGTCCCCAGGGCTGTGCCTTGACAACATTCAGCCTTTCAACGTCTGTTCCAGCACATGAAGCTGCTGGTTCAAATCAGGGTTTTTCTGGCGTTCGGCGGCCATTTTGCGCACCGCGTGCAGTACCGTCGTGTGGTCGCGCCCACCAAACAGCTCGCCAATTTCGGGCAGGCTTTTCTGCGTCATTTCCTTGGCCAGGTACATCGCGATTTGCCGCGGCCGGGCAATGCTGGCGGGGCGCTTCTTCGAGTACATGTCGGCAATTTTGATTTTGTAGAAATCAGCCACCGTCTTTTGGATGTTCTCGACGCCGATCTGCCGGTTTTGGATCGACAGCAAATCTTTCAGCGCTTCGCGCGCCAGCTGGATGTTGATTTCCTTGTGGCTGAAGCGCGAATACGCCAGCACCTTGCGCAGCGCCCCTTCAAGCTCACGGACGTTGGCGCGCACGTTCTTGGCCACGAAAAAGGCCACGTCTTCGGGCATTGATGCACCCTCGGCCTCTGATTTACGCATCAGGATGGCCACCCGCATCTCCAGCTCCGGCGGCTCGATGGCGACCGTCAACCCGGCATCGAAGCGCGAGGTCAACCGCTCGTCGATGTCCACCAAGCCCTTCGGGTAGGTGTCGCTGGTCATGATGATGTGCGCCCGCTTCGCCAGCAAAGCTTCGAAGGCGTTGAAAAACTCTTCCTGTGTGCGTTCCTTGCCCGCGAAAAACTGCACGTCGTCGATCAGCAGCAGGTCGAGCGAGTGGTATTTGGCTTTCAATTCATCGAACGTTTTGCGCTGGTAGTTCTTCACCACATCGGTGATGAACTGCTCGGCATGCAGATACAGCACGCGCGCATCGCTGCGGTCGGCCAGCAGCGCGTTGCCGACGGCGTGCACCAAGTGCGTCTTGCCCAGCCCCACGCCGCCATAAATGAAAAGTGGGTTGTACATGTGACCCGGCGCGCCGGCCACGTGCAGGGCCGCGGTGCGCGCCATTTGATTGGCCCGGCCGGGCACCAGGGTGTCGAACGTCAACGCGCTGTTGAGGCGGTTGCGTGAAGGTAAAGGGCCCGCAGGGGCGGCCGCCCCTGCAGTGGTGGTGGCCACCGGCCGGTTGGCAGGCGACGGCAGCGTGCGCGCCGTGGGATGGTTGCCGGCAGTGCCCTGCAAATAGTCAGTCAGCGCGAGGGGCTCGGACAAGCGAGGCGCACCTGAGCCTGTCAATGCGCTTTCAACCGCGTTGTCCCTGAGCGCCAGCGTGATGTCCAGCCGCACCGGCTTGCCGGCCACTTCGGCCAACACCGCTTCAATACGGTTTCCGTATTGATTGCGGATCCAGTCAAGTTTGAAGCGGTTGGGCACCCGCAGCGTGACGAC
>JANXMO010000412.1 GCA_025354615.1 Burkholderiales bacterium
AGCAGCTCTTCGCTGGCCACGGCCTCGATCGCTTCGGTTTTGTCGTCGAGCTTGAAGAGGGCGACGCGGCCGCGGTGGCCGTTGACGACGCGCAGGTCGCAGACGATGCCGGCCAACAGCTGCGGCTCGCGGCTGTCCATCACGTCGGCGTTGCCGCGGCGCACGAACTGGCGCACTTCGTCGACACTCTGGTCGAACAGGTGGCCTGACAGATAAAAGCCCAGCGCGGTTTTTTCGGCCATCAGGCGCTGGCGGATGTCCCACGGTTCGGCCGCTGCCAGTTCGGGCTCCTGAGTCGAAGCACCATGGGCATCGTCAGCATCGTCAAAGTCGAACAAGCCGCCCTGAAACGCGTGGGCCGCCTGGCTGTCGGCATAGTCAAAAGCCAACGGCACGCTGGCCAGCAGCGCCGAGCGTTCGCCGCCCAGGCCATCGAAGGCGCCGGCCTTGATCAAGGCCTCTACGCTGCGCTTGTTGAGCCGCGTACGGTCGACGCGAGCGCAGAAATCGAACAGGCTGGTGAAGGAGCCGCCGCTTTCGCGCGCGGCGATCAGCGACTCGGTTGCGCCCTGCCCGCTGCCTTTGACGGCGCCCAGGCCGTAGCGGACAACTTTTGCGTCGACTGGCTCGAAGCGGTAACTGCCGGTGTTGACGTTGGGCGGCTCGAAGGTCAAGCCCAACGCCACGGCGTCGTCGTAAAAAATTTTCAGCTTGTCGGTGTCGTCCAGCGCCACGCTCATGTTGGCCGCAGTGAATTCGGCCAGGTGGTGCACCTTTAACCAAGCCGTCTGATAGGCCAGCAAGGCATAGGCCGCGGCGTGTGACTTGTTGAAGCCGTAACCAGCGAACTTCTCCATCAAGTCGAAGATTTCGTTGGCCTGTGGCTCGTTGATGCCTTTGGCCGCGGCGCCCTGAGCGAAGGTGGCACGGTGGGCCATCATTTCGTCGAGCTTTTTCTTGCCCATCGCGCGGCGCAGCAGGTCGGCGCCGCCGAGCGAGTAGCCGCCGACGATCTGCGCCACCTGCATCACCTGCTCTTGATAAACCATGATGCCGTAGGTCTCCTCCAGCACCTCGCGCATCAAGGGGTGCGGGTATTCGACGGCTTCGCGGCCGTGTTTGCGGGCGCAGAAGGTGGGAATCAAATCCATCGGCCCCGGGCGGTACAACGCCACCAGCGCAATCACGTCTTCGAACACGCTGGGCCGCGCGTCGCGCAGCATGCGCTGCATGCCGGCGCTTTCCAGCTGGAACACGGCAACGGTTTTGCCGTCGCTCATCAGCTGATAGGCGCCCGGGTCGTCAAGCGGCAAGTCTTCCAGTGTGAAATTGGCACGTGCGGGGTAGCGCTTGCGGATGAAGTCCTTGGCCAGCTCCAGGATGGTCAAGGTCGCCAGGCCTAGGAAGTCGAACTTGACGAGACCAATCGCTTCCACGTCATCTTTGTCGAACTGGCTGATGGCGCTGTCGCTGCCGGGCTGCATGTAGAGCGGGCAGAAGTCGGTGATCTTGCCCGGCGCAATGAGCACACCGCCCGCGTGCATGCCGATGTTGCGCACGATGCCCTCCACCCGCTCGGCCAGCGCCAGCAGCTCGGCGACTTCTTCTTCTCGCTTTTCGCGCTCTTCGATTTCCGGCGCCTCGCGGCGGGCGTAGATCACGCTGGTGTCCAACGCGTTGGGCGGCCGGCGCAGCGTCACGGTTTTGCCAGGCGGGGCAGGCACCAGCTTGGCGATGCTGTCCACATGGCCATAGCCCATGCCCAGTACCCGGCCCACATCGCGCAGTGCGGCCTTGGCGGCCATGGTGCCGAAGGTAGCGATCTGGCTGACGGCGTCGCGCCCGTATTTCGATTTGACGTAGTCGATCACGCGGTCGCGGTTGGCTTGGCAGAAGTCGATGTCGAAGTCAGGCATCGACACGCGCTCCGGGTTGAGGAAGCGCTCGAACAGCAACTGGTAGCGCAGCGGGTCCAACCCGGTAATCTTCAGCGCATATGCAACCAG
>JANXMO010000133.1 GCA_025354615.1 Burkholderiales bacterium
ACGGCGACGGTAAGCGCCAGTCCCATCAGCGCGACGAGCAACAACAACCACAGGTAAGCAAAGCCTCTCGTGCAAAACAGTGCAGCGTAGGCACCACCGCGTTTTCCGCAAGTGGCGTCAGAACGTTTCATAGGCACGACCATCCCGGGTGCGGCCCGTCGCACCGCTCTTGACGTCGGCGATTCCCTTCGCATCGGCGTCTTGCGTCGGAATCGTGATCCAGGTACTCGCCGACTCGGTCAAAGGGTCCACAGGAACCGCACGCAAATACTTTTGTTCGACCAGCTCTTCCAGGGTGTCGGGGTAGCGGCCTTTGTCGGCATAAAAATTGTCAAGCGTGAGCCGCACCACCTTGAGGTTTTCTTGCAATGCCACATCCTTGGCTTTGTCGAGAGAGCCCATGTAACGAGGCAATGCGACAGTCAACATCAACGCCACGATCGCCATCACGACGAGCATCTCGATCAGCGTAAAACCGCGCCGCGGCCGACGCGGCGTTTGTTCACCATTTTCGGTACGGCACGCCATTCAGCCCCTGCCTTTCAGACTTGGAATAGACATCGAATACATCCTCGCCTTCCAGCGGTTCGTCGGGCGGCGATGCATAGCTGCGCAAACCCCAACTCTGCGCTGGTTTGTCGGCTTGACCGACCACCATCGGGTCGCCCGGCAGTCGCCGCAAAAAATAAATCTTCTGCCGTGACGGACTGCGTCTATCGTCCACGCCATCAACCAGTTGATCAAGTGACTTGGGATAACCGGACTCACCCAGCCGGACTTCAATCCGCCCTTGGTCTGACGCCCGCTTGTACGCGTCCAACGCTTCACGAATCTCACTGAGCGCGGCCCGCAAATCGCGTTCCTTCTGCCGCTGCACGGCCACCTGAACCAGGGGAACGGATACCGTTACGAGTACAGCCATGATTGCGAGCGTGACCATCAGCTCGATGAACGTGAAGCCGCGCCGACGCAATGGCCTGCAATGCATCAAGGCACCAGGCGAACACTGTATTCCACAGGAACGGACACAGGGACTGTCGGAGCCGGCTCGGGTGCGACCGACAAGAGTTGGACCTTGGCCGACGGCATCGCCTTGAGCGCCTTGAAGGTGAGGGTGAGCAGCGCCCCGGTGCCGTTGATGCCCGTGTCGTTACCGGAGTTGCTTTGTCGTACCAGTGCCACGAACACCTTGCCCTGTGTTGGATCGACACGTTGGCTGAAGCTGGTCTGACCATTCCCCTGTTTGAAGAAGTCCCCCTCCTGTACCGACACGACCTGCAGCGCCTGCGGATCGAAACCAACGAGTACCGGGGCACCGCGAAGCGACTGCTGGCTGCCGACGCGCAGCACGGCGCTGAACTGCTCACCCACTTTGACTTGCGCAGGCCCCTGCCACACGAGGCTGACCGCGCCCGACGACACTTGTGCCGGCGCCGTTGGTGGCGGAACAACAGGCGGGCTCACTGCGGCTGCGCCGTCTGAAGCCACACCCGGTACAGGAGGTACGGCAGACGCAGAAGGCGTTGCG
>JANXMO010000154.1 GCA_025354615.1 Burkholderiales bacterium
CCGCCGCCGCGCGCCGGGCGGTTGACGACACCGGCGCCTGCCTGTCGGGCAGCAGCGACGTGTGCGAGATGCGCCCCACATGCCACAGCTGCACCACGATCTTGCCGCCGGCGGCATGCACGGCGTCGGTGATCTGCCGCCAGGCTGCCACCTGCGCGTCGTTGTAAATCCCCGGCGTGTCCATGTAGCCCTGCCCTTCGGGGCTGATCTGCGTGGCCTCGCTGATCAGCAGGCCGGCGCTGGCACGCTGGGTGTAATACCTTAATGCCAGCGGCGACGGCAGGCGCTGGGCGGTGGCGCGGCTGCGCGTCAGCGGCGCCATCGCCACCCGGTTGGCAACGTCGATACGGCCGACGCGAGCGGGGTCGAACAGGCTGGGCATGGTGGAGTCCTTTAGATGAAGCCATAAAAAAAACAAAGAAGGCAGGCACCCGCTCCGGGGAAAACCCTTGGTGCATGCTAGCCGCCCTCGGAAAAGCCGGTTTGAACAAGGTCATCACCGTCAAACAGCAGCAACCCGGCGCGCTACAGTCCCGCGACACTGAACCGGACTCCCATGCTCGCCTACCGTCATGCCTTCCACGCGGGCAACCACGCCGACGTGCTCAAGCACCTCACCCTGCAGTTGGTGCTGCGGCACATGAACCTCAAGCCCAAGGGCTACCGGTTGATCGACACCCACGCCGGCGCTGGCGGCTACTCGCTCGAAGGACGCTATGCGCAAAAAAAAGGCGAGTTCGAGCAAGGCGTGATGCGGCTGCTGGAACGCGCCGCCAACGGCGAAACGCTGCCCGCCGCCATTGCCGAATACGTCAACCTGGTGCGCAGCTTCAATGGCGGCGGCGCGTTGGAGCAGTACCCCGGCTCACCCGCATTTGCGCAGCAGCTGCTGCGCCCGCAAGACCAGTTGCGCGCCTTTGAGCTGCACCCGACCGATTACAAAATTCTGTCCGCCTACTTGGGCGGCCGCAAAGGCGCCGAGGCCCACCATGCCGACGGCTTCGATGCGCTCAAAGGTCAGCTGCCGCCGCCGACGCGCCGTGCCGTGGTGCTGATGGACCCGAGCTACGAAGGCACGGCCGATTACCCGCGCGTGGTGTCGGCGTTGCGCAGCGGGCTGGAGCGCTTCGCCGAGGCGGTGTGCATCGTCTGGTATCCGCAAGTCACCAAGCTGGAAGCGGCGCGGCTGCCGCAGCGGCTGCAAAGCCTGGCTGACGCCAGCGCGCCCAAAGGCTGGCTGCACGCCCGCCTGACCGTGCAGCAGCCCGATGCGCAGGGCTTCGGCCTTGCCGGCAGCGGCCTGTTCATCATCAACCCGCCGCATACCTTGCACGATGAACTGCTGCAGGTGCTGCCGTGGCTGACCGATGTGTTGGGCCAGTTCGACGGCGCGAACTTCCTGCTAGAGCACAAGGGCAAGTGACCGTCGCTTCCCGCTCCTCACCGCCGGCGGCCGAACTGGCCCGTCCGGGCCAGTTCGTGCTGCTGCGCCAGCGCCGCTTCGCGCCGTTTTTCTGGACGCAGCTGCTGGGCGCTGGCAACGACAACCTGTTCAAGTTCGCGCTCACGGTGATGGTGACCTACCAACTGCAGCTCGGCTGGCTGCCGCCGCAGCTGGCCGGCCTGGCGATTGGTGCGCTGTTCATCCTGCCTTTTCTGCTGTTTTCGGCCACCAGCGGCCAGGTGGCCGACAAGTTCGACAAGACGCGGGTGATCCGCGCCGTCAAGTGGCTGGAGGTGGCGATCATGGCGCTGGCCGCGTGGGGCTGGCAGCAGCCCGATGCGGTGGTGCTGCTGGCCTGCGTCTTCCTCATGGGCTTGCACTCGACGGTGTTCGGCCCGGTCAAATACGCCTACTTGCCCCAGCACCTCAACGAGCGCGAACTGACCGGCGGCAACGGCCTGGTCGAAATGGGTACTTTCGTCGCCATCCTGCTCGG
>JANXMO010000163.1 GCA_025354615.1 Burkholderiales bacterium
AGTCCGAGTACCAGCGGGCGTGGGGCAATGATGCCGGGGCCTGGTTTGCCAACAACGCGCAATACAACACGCTCAACACCGATGCCGCAGGCCGCCTGCTGATGCTCAACTCATTGGCCAACCTGAGCATGGATTACAACTCACCCGCCGGCTACCAGGACATCAGGAACAAGAACGCCGCCGTCTTCGCGCAGGCCAACTGGCACCTGTCAGAGGCCTTCACGCTGACCACCGGTGTGCGGGAGACGCACGAGAACCGGCAGAACGTGGCCCGCTCGGCACTCACCAGCAGCGGCAGTGCGCCGGAGCTGAATCCGGCTGTGGTCAATGGTGTCAATCTCGGTGGCTTCGTGTCGAATGCGGCTGGCGTGCTGGGTGCCGGCAACTCGGCCGCCCAGCTGTCGCTGGCCGACCAGGCGGCCAACAAGTACTACGGCGCAGCCGTCACCACCAACCCGGGCGACGCCTACAGAAACCTGAGCGCCGTGCAAAAAGCACAGGTGGCCGCGGCCAAGGCGATCCGCGCGTCGCAAATCGGTGTGGTCTTCAACAACACCGCAGCGCAGTCTTATGTGGGTTGGAACCCGGCCTTCGTGGTCAGCCCGAGTTACAAGATCAACCCCAGCCAGACAGCTTACTTCTCTTTGCAATATGGCGCCAAGGCGGGTATTTCGCAACTCGTCAACGGCGTGTCGTCGCTCGTGAAGCCGGAGAAGACGACCTCGCTCGAACTCGGACTCAAGTCGGCACTGCTCGACAAGACACTGATCCTCAATGCCGACGTGTTCCTGATGAACATCAAGGACTACCAGCAGTCGGTTCGTGTTGTCGACGCCTACACCACCGCACTCACCGGCCAGACGAGCTACACCTCTGCCACCGGCAATGCGGCCAAGGTGCAGGTGACGGGACTGGAGGTTGACGGCGTGTATGCCGGCATTCGCAACCTCACCTTGCGCTTCGCCGGTGCCTACAACAAGGCCGTGTACAAAGACTTCACCAACTCCGCCCAGCCGGTGGAAAACGGCTATGCCGGCGCCGCGCCTTACCGCGATGTCACCGGCATGCCGCTGGCCGGTGCGCCCAAGTTCAGCTTCAACATCGGTGCCGACTACCGCGTGCCGGTCTGGAGCGACAAGGAGTTCCACACCGGTGGCAATCTGGCTGCGACCAGTGGCTATTACTCGGACGTCGCGTTGTCGAGCTATTCACGCATCAAGAAGAACTACACGCTCGACTACAACATCGGCCTCGGCAAAGCCAACAAAAGCCTGGACGTCAGCCTGGTGGTCAAGAACTTGTTCAACGACGACACGCCGCAGTCCCGCACGTGGAACAGCTACTCGCCCGCCGTGCCGCGAACGTTTGGCATCGTCATCACGGGCAAGTTGTGATCCGCACCGTTCACCCTGCCTTGTTGCAAACCGTGCAGCTGCTGCGGGCCGTTGTTGTATCGGCAGCAGGCGAGGCGCGGCCCACCCGCCCGTTGTGTTGATTTGCGTACTTTGAATCGCCACGAAAAGTGGCGCGGAAGTTGCGCATGACAAGTCAGCCAAAAAGGTAAAACGCATGAACAGAAAATCCACACTCGCTCTTTTGATTGCCAGTTCGCTTGCAGTGGCCATGGCCGTGGCGGCGGAAGAGCCGTCGCCGGCCAGGCCGGCCGCCGCTCCGCGCGCATGGGCCTACACGCCGGTGAAGACGGTGCCGGTGCCCGCGGTAAAGCAGCCGAAATGGGTGCGCACGCCGCTCGACGCCTTCGTGTTGGCCAAGCTTGAAGCCAAAGGCATCCAGCCCTCGCCCGAGGCCGACCGCACCACTTTCATTCGCCGCGCCACTCTCGATGCCTGGGGCCTGATTCCGGCACCAGAAGACGTGAAGGCCTTCGTCAATGACAAGTCGCCCCAGGCCCACGAGAAACTGGTGGACCGGCTGCTCGCATCGCCGCGCTACGGCGAGCGCCAGGCCCGGCGCTGGCTCGACCTTACGCGCTATGCCGACAGCGACGGCTACAACGCAGACGGCACGCGGCCCAACATCTGGCGCTACCGCGACTATGTGATCGAGGCCTTCAATCAAGACAAACCCATTGACCGATTCATCCAGGAACAAATTGCCGGTGACGAGTTGTGGCCTGACCGTATCGAGGCGCAGGTGGCGACGGGCTTTTTGCGCAACTTCCCGGATGAGATCAACGCCCGCGACCTGAACTTGAAAAAGCAGGAAGTTGCCAACGACCTGACCGACACGGTGAGTTCGGTTTTTCTCGGCACCACGGTCGGCTGCGCGCAGTGCCACGACCACAAGACCGACCGCATCTCGCAGAAAGAGTACTACCAGCTGCAGGCGCTGCTTGTGAATGCCAGCTGGCGTGACGACGTCCCGGCGGTCAACGGCAAAGCCCTCACCGACTACCAGTCAAAGCTGGCGCAGTGGGAAAAGGCCACCAAAGACATTCGCGACAAACAGGAAGCTTTGCTCAAGCCCATCATCGACAAAGCGGAGTCCGACCGCCTGTCCGGCTTCGTGCCCGAAACCCGCACGTCGATCACCAAGCCCGAGAACGAGCGCAATGCCTATGACCGCTGGATTTACCACCGCAACCTGTGGACGATGACCGGCCGCACGCGCAATGCCGTCAACCAGCTCAAGACCAAGGACAAAGAAGGCTTTGCCAAGTACGAGGCGCTGAGTGCCGAGCTGAAGACATTCGACGCCCTCAAGCCCAAGGACCCCGGCAACATCTCGACGATGACTGAACTGGGCGCCGAGGCACCGCCCACGCATGTGCTGTTCAAAGGCATTTACGACCGCAAGCTCGACGAAGTGCAACCGGGCTTTCCGGCGCTGCTGACCGACGAGAAGCCGGTTATTCAGCCTACCGCCACGTCGTCGGGCCGCCGCACGGCGCTGGCCCGATGGCTGACCAGTCCTAACAACCCGTTGACCGGGCGCGTGTTCGTTAACCGCCAGTGGGCGCAGTTTTTTGGCACCGGCATCGTCGAGTCGTTGAATGACTTCGGCAAAACAGGCACCAAGCCGACTCACCCGGAACTGCTGGACTATCTGACCGGCGACTTTGAAAGCAACGGCTGGCGGGTGAAGCGGCTGCAACGCCAGATTCTTTTGTCCAGCACTTACCGCCAGGCTTCGGCCGCGCGCAGCGACACAGCGGCGGACCCTGAGAACAAGCTGTTGTGGGCCTTCCCGCGGCAGCGGCTCGAGGCTGAGGAAATCCGCGACTCGCTGCTTGCCGCCGCGGGCCTGCTGGAAGAAAAAGTCGGCGGCCCGGCCGTGTTCCCGCCAATCCCGGTGAACCTCGACAACCGCAACGCATGGACGACGTCGGAAAACCCGCACGACCACTTCCGCCGCAGCATTTACGTGTTCGTGCGCCGCAACACGCCGTATCCGCTGCTCGACACCTTTGACTGGGCCAACCCGCAAATCGTGCACCAGCGCCGCGAGGTCACGACCACGGCACCGCAAGCGCTGGCGCTGATCAACAGCGACCAGGTTTTCGAGTGGTCCAAGGCACTGGCGGGCCGGGTGATCAAGGAGGCGCCGGGCGGAGAGCCGGCGCAGCTCGACCGGCTTTATCAAATCCTGTATGCACGGGCGCCACAACCGCAGGAAAAAGCGCGCCTGCTGGCATTCCTGGACAAACAGGAGGCGGTAACGCGCCAACAGCTCGCCAAAGGCAAGCCGCTCAATACGCCGGAAGGCTTTGGCGTGAGGCCGGAAGTAACGGCGCAGATCGGCCAGCTCTACAAGACGGTCTACAAGCGCGAGCCGGACCGTTTCGAAAAGGCGGCGCTCGTCAAGTACCTCGACGAGCGGCAGGCCACGCTGCGCAAGACCGCCGGTGGCGAGGACGGCGATGACACGCCAGCAGCTGCCGAAGGCAGGCCAGGCGATGCCAGCAAAGCCAATGGCCCGCGCGCCGCGGCCTTCGTCGACCTCGTGCACGCGCTGGCCAACGCCAATGAATTCATCTACCGCTTCTGATTGCCACGAAAGACACACACCATGAGCACCACTTCACGCCGCCGTTTCCTGGGCCACACCCTGGCCCACACCGGTGCCGGGGCCGCACTCGGGCTGCTGCCCGGCCTCGGTTTCGAATCGGCCTTCGCTGCCGAGCTGCTGGACCCGACCGCGCCGCGCACGCCGCACTTCCCCGCCAAAGCCAAAGCTGTGATCTGGCTGCACATGGCCGGCGCGCCCAGCACGTTGGACTTGTTCGACCACAAGCCGGAGCTGATCCGCCTGAACGGCACGCCGCTGCCCGATTCATTCGGCAAGAACTTGAAGACCGCAACAGACGGCGGCGTCGGCAACCTGCTGGCCACCAAGCGCAGCTGGAAGCAATATGGCGAAACCGGCGCCTGGGTGTCGGACTGGCTGCCCAACATCGCCAAGCAGGTCGATGACATCGCTTTCTTGAAGGGCAGCAAGACTGAAGGCAGCACCCATGTGATCTCGTCGCTCAAGCTGCACACGGCTGGCTTGGTGCCAGGCAGGCCTGCGCTGGGCGCGTGGATTCAATACGGCCTGGGCTCGGCCAACCCTGATTTGCCGGCTTTCGTCGTGCTGCCCACTGGCGTGGGTGCAGCCGGCGGCGGCCGCGGCCAGGTGATCTGGAGTTCGGGCTTTTTGCCTGCGGCCTACCAGGGCACGGCTTTTCGCAAGGGCGATTCGCCCATCCTGCACCTGGCCCGCCCGGAAGGCGTCAGCGAAGCCGAGCAGCGCAACACGCTCGATCTGCTGAAAAGCCTGAATGAACAACACGCCGACCGCTACCCGAGCGACACCGAACTGCAGGCCCGCGCCAGGAGCTACAACCTGGCCTACAAGATGCAGACCTCGGCGCCCGAGGCGGTGGACTTGAGCAAGGAAACCGCGGCCACCCGAACGGCTTACGGCATCGGCGAAAAAGAAACCGATGAATACGGCACCGCCTTGCTGCGCGCGCGCCGGCTGGTCGAGCGCGGCGTGCGTTTCGTGCACTGCATCTCGGGCGCGCCCGACAACAGCGTGGACAGCTGGGACGCGCACAACAACATCGAGAAAAACCACAGTGTGATGTGCAAGCAGGTCGACAAGCCGGTGGCGGCTTTGCTGGCTGACCTGAAAGCCCGCGGCCTGCTCGACACCACGCTGGTGGTCTGGGCTTCCGAATTCGGGCGCACGCCCTACGGCCAAAGCGGCAATGGCCGCGACCACAACCCCTGGGGCTACACCTCGTGGATTGCCGGCGGCGGCATCAAGCCCGGCACGTACGGCGCGACTGACGAGATCGGCCTGCGCGCGGTCAGCGGCATCGTCGACACCTATGACCTGCAGGCCACCATCCTGCACCAGCTGGGCCTTGACCACAAAAAGCTGACCTTCACCTACCAGGGCCGTGCCGAGAAGGCCACCACCGTTTTTGGTGATGTTGTCAAAGACATCCTGGCTTGACGCTCTCCTTCCATGCAAAAGCCGTTGGCGTTTCTTGTTTTTTCAGGGGTCTTGGTGAGTGCGGTGTGGGCTGCTGCATTCGAGATCACAGCGGAGGCGATGCGCGACATTGAAGACACTTTCAAAAGTTTTGATTCGAATGTTGCGCTGAAAGACACCCCACCCGCGGTGGCGCAAGCCAAAGAGTTGGTGGCGTTTTTTCGCCAGGTGGAAGGGCATTACCAGCAAAAAGGCAACGCGGCTGATGCAGTGGGCTACGCACACACGGCGCAAGAGCAAGCGTCGCTCGCGCTGGCCGCCCTGGTAGCGCAAAACTTCGACGCGGCGGGCGAAGCCGTCAGCGGGTTGGCCCGTTCCTGCAAAGCGTGCCATGACGTCTACAAGAACAAGTGAGGCCACGGGCATGAAGCATCGGCACCCATGCCGCTGGGCTGCGTTGGCACTGCTGGTTGCAGTGGCTAGCAGCAGCCTGGCCCAGGCGGCCAGCGTGCTGGATTTTGACGTCTGGATGCGGCTGATCGACAAGCGCAGCGTGACGGTGCAAAAACACATTGCGGCACGCAACGTGGAAGACGCAAAAGCCGAAGCGCGGGAATTGGCGGCGCATTACGCGCTGATGCAGGCCTATTTCGCAGCCGACGGCCGCGCCGAGGATGCCGTGCGCCAGTCGGCCGAGGGCCGCGCGCTGGCGGCGGAAATTCCTCTTGCGCTCGACCGGCAAGACTTTGCCGCGGCCGCGCAAGCCGCCCTCACGCTTGCGCGCACCTGCAATGACTGCCATGACAACTACAAGCCTTTCAAATGAACACGGCAGCTACCAACACCCGCGGGCCCACGCCAACATGAAGCCGCCGCTTGCAAAGCCGGCACTGCGCTGCGCGCCCCTGCTGATGGCCGGCCTGCTGGCCGCGGGCATCGCTGCGCACGCGCATGCCGCCTTGAAGGAAGGCGATGCGGCGCCGGCTTTCGAGGCACCGGCGTCGTTGGCGGGCAAGGCTTTTCAGTACTCGCTGAAAGATGCATTGCGCAAGGGCCTGGTGGTCGTCTACTTCTATCCGTCGGCATTTACCGCGGGCTGCAACATCCAGGCGCATCTGTTCGCTGAAAACAGCGAGAAGTTTGCCGCGGCCGGCGCGAGCATCGTCGGTGTGTCGCTCGACAGCATCCAGCGGCTCAACGAGTTCTCGGCGGACCCCTTGTACTGCGCCGGCAAGCTGCCGGTGGCGTCAGATGCCGACGGAAAAATTGCCAAAGCGTTCAACCTGACCGTGGCCGATGCACCAACCCAGCACCCGGACACGCGCGGCCGCCCGATTGACCACGCGCGCGCCGAACGCACCACCTTCATCGTGACGCCCAACGGCCGGGTGGCCGCCACCGTGCAAGGTGCAGCGCCTGAGGCCAACGTGCAGCAAGCGCTCGAGGCGGTGCAAGGCATTGCAGCGCTGAAGAAGAAATGGTGAGCACATTCCGAATCCACCCCGCCATTTTTCCCATGTCAACCCAGGAACCCGCATGAAACTGAAAAACCTTGTGTCCTCCACCCTTCTGGCTGCGGTCGGCATTGCCTGCACTGCCACTCTGGCGCAGCAAGCGGCCAAGCCGGAGCAACTCATCAAATGGCGCCAGTCCGCCTTCCAGGTGATCGGCTGGAACAGCGGGCGCATCAAGGCCTCGCTCGACGGCACGTACAACAAGGAAGACGTCGTCAAAGCCGCCCATACGCTCGCTGCCGTCGCCAACTCTGGCCTGGGGTCGCTTTTCGCCCTGGGCACTGACACAGGCAAAGGCTGGCACGACACCACCGCCAAGCCCGCGGTGTTCAGCGACAGCGCGCGCTTCAACGAGCTGTCCGCCAACTTCGCCAAAGAAGCCAGCGAACTGGCCGCGGTGGCCCAAAACGGCGACGCCGCGGCCGTGAAAGGCCAGTACGCCAAGCTGACCCGCACCTGCAAAACCTGCCATGACGATTTCCGCACCGCCAACTGAGCTTTGTCGCTGATCAACCTTTTTTTTGACTCTCACCATGCGCTCTTCGACCTCCTTCACCCGTTCCTGCCTCTTCGTCGCACTGGCCGCAGGGCCGCTCGCCTTGCAGGCGCAAACAACCACAACCGCCGCGGCGCCCGCCAGCGCAGCGGCTTCGCGCCCGGCCACGCCGCCCAAGCCCTTCAGTTTTTTCATCACCAGCGAAAGCCTGGGCCGGGGCGGTGATCTCGGCGGCTTGGCCGGCGCAGACGCACATTGCCAAAAGCTCGCCGCGGCCGCGGGCGGTGGCAGCAAAACCTGGCGCGCCTACCTCAGCACGCAGGCCAGCGACGGCCAGCCGGCCGTGAATGCACGCGACCGCATCGGCGCCGGCCCCTGGTACAACACCCGCGGCGCCACCGTGGCGCGCGATCTGGCGCACCTGCACGGCGACACGATCGAACTGGCAAGGCTGGGCAACAACCTGAGCTGGGCCACCGCTTTCACCGAAAAAAACGAGCCCGTCAAACGAGCTGGCGACAAGCCCAACGAGCACGACATCCTCACCGGCTCGCAGCCCGACGGCCGCGCTTATTCCGACG
>JANXMO010000208.1 GCA_025354615.1 Burkholderiales bacterium
ATCGGAATCCCGCGCCGGGACTGCAAGACAGCAGGCAAATAACTATTGGCAGGTGCGTAATAGTCATTGACGTTCAAGGCAAAGCCCAACTCGTCAAAAAAATAACGGTTCAGCGAATGCAACCGGCGCAACGGCACCATGTCGGATGGCAGGCGCCTTCGCAGGGTGTCAGCAAGCCTGTCGACACAGGCGTGAACGGCCTGCAAATCCAGTTGTGGGTGATCGTCCTGCGCGATCGAGATAGCCGCTTCGATCAATGGAAGTGTGGCGTCGTCTGCCACCAGCGATGAAAAATATTCAAGCGCGCTTGGCGGGGTCCACTTCAAAACGCCTGTCATGGGGTCAGTGTAGAGGCAGGTTCGTTCAAATCAGGCACGCCGCATGAAATCCTTCAACCGAACGCCTGTCACAAACAAACTGCTGAAATACAAACATGCGGCCGCAGCCAGGCATGCCAGCATCAACCCGGCACGTTGCAGCCGGTGGCCATGGCCCAATGCAATCCAGTCAATCGCATGAGCAGCCGCTGCAAGCGCAGCTCCCAATACTGTACTGGCCAGCACCACTTGCAGCACAAATCGAACCCAACCCGGCGCCGGCATATAAGTACGATTGCGGCGCAGGCCGATGTACAAAAATAGGGCATTGAAGAGGGCGCCAATACTGGTTGCAAGCGCAAGGCCGGCATAGCCCAACCGCGGTACAAGCAGCGCATTCATCAACTGCGTGAACAGCAAAACGCCAATCGCAATTTTCACCGGTGTACGAACATCCTGCTGGGCATAAAACCCCGGGGCCAGCACCTTGACGGCAACCAAGCCCAGCAGGCCAACACCATAACCCCTGAGTGCCGGCAAGGTCTGCGCGACATCAGCCGCCGTGTAGGCACCATAGTGAAACACGACGGCCAGCAAGGCTTGAGAAAAAATCAACAAAGCCACGGCACAGGGCACGGTCAGCAAAACCACCAAACGCAAGCCCAAGTCCAACAAATTGGAGTAAGCGACCACATCATCAACAGCGCGGGCCGCAGACAATTGAGGCAACAACACCACGCCTAGAGCCACACCCAACAGCCCGGTCGGAAATTCCATCAACCGATCGGCGTTTGAGAGCCACGACACCGCACCTACACCCACATGAGATGCTATCTGGGTATTGATCATCATTGAAATGGTTGCGACTGACACGCCGATCAATGCCGTTCCCATTTGCGTCATTGTTCGCCCTACACCTGGATGGGCCAGCGCATTGCGAAACGCCCGGCCGCTCAAACCCACGCGCGGCAACAGCCGCATTCGACGCAGCGCAATGCTTTGCACCGCCAACTGAAGCAGGCCACCGCCCAACACGCCCAAGGTCAAAGCATAAATAGGCTCCCATCCCCGACGCTTGAACCAAGGGGCGACCCATAACGCAGCAGCAATCATTGAAAGATTCAGCAGCACTGGCGTAGCGGCGGGCAGTGCATAACGCCCCCAAGTATTGAGAACACCACAGGCCAGTGCAACCAAAGAAATGAACCCAATATAGGGAAACATCACCCGGGTCATGAAAACAGCTTCGTCAAAACGCGCCAGTCCAGAGGCCATTACCCACACCACCAGCGGCGCGGCCAAGACGCCCAACGCAACGGTGAAAAGCAAGCTCCAGCACAACATGGTGGCGACGGCATCGATTAGTTGGCGTGTTGCCTGATCACCGTCGCGTGCGCGTGTTTGAGCCAATATGGGCACGAAAGCCTGCGAGAAAGCGCCTTCAGCAAACAAGCGCCTTAACAGGTTAGGAATACGAAATGAGACGTTGTAAGCATCTGTCAAAGAGCTGACCCCGAAGCTGGCGGCAATCAATTGATCACGTACCAATCCGGTGATGCGGGAGGCCAACGTGAGAAGAGAAACAGTAGAGGCAGTCCGGAGCAGGTTCATGAAATTTGGCGCCGCGTCTCTTGAACGAACGCCAGCCGGCCATAGAAAAACAACATCTAATTATAGGAATAATCGTTTTTTCATGGTGCTACACTCAACCGCTTTGCCAA
>JANXMO010000236.1 GCA_025354615.1 Burkholderiales bacterium
GCTCGACAGGCCGAGCGCGTCAACCAGCGCCTGCGTGCGCGAGCGTTGCGAGCCTTCTTCGGCCAGCAATTGCGCCAGCTTCAGTTCCGCACCTTTGATGCACATGTCCAGCCAGGCCCGGCGCGGCTCGCGCGGCTGGTGTTGCGCTGTCACCTTGACGCCGCTGTTGGCCGATATGGCGTCGATCAAGACTTTGTCCACTGCATGACTGAGCACCAAGAGTGGCGGCACGCTGCCATTCAGGTAATGCTGCGCGATGAAGGCTTCCATCACCCGCTGTTCGGGGCCGATGGCGGCGGCGTCATCCGTGGCGTCAGCGTCGTCAGCGGGTGCCAGGGCGCCAGCGTCGTCTACATGCACCGGGAAATATGGGCGGTCACCCAGATGGCGGCCACCGCGCACCATCGCCAGGTTGACGCAGGCGCGCCCGCCGGAGACCTTGACCGCCAGGATGTCAGCGTCTTTCGAGGCCGCGCCGGTGTTGTCTTCGACCGACTGCTGATGCAGCACGCGCGACAACGCGCCCAGCTGGTTGCGGATGTCGGCCGCCTGCTCGAATTGCAACGCTTCGGCGTGCGCCATCATCGCCTCTTGCAGCGTTTGCATCACCTGCTGGTGCTCGCCTTGCAGGAAGCGTTCGGCATGGGCCACGTCGCGCAGGTAGTCGGCCTGCGAAACCAGGTCGACACACGGGCCGGAACAGCGCTTGATCTGGTACAGCAGGCAAGGCCGCGTGCGGTTGGCGAAAACGGTGTCTTCGCAGGTGCGCAGCCGAAACACCTTTTGCAGCAGCTGAATCGACTCCTTGACCGCCCAGCCGCTCGGGTATGGGCCGAAATAGCGGTGGCGCCGGTCAACGGCACCGCGGTAATACACCAGCCGCGGGAAACGCTGCGCGGGCAGCGACATCACGTCGTCCGTCGGCCGGGCGCCGGTAATTTTCAAATACGGATAGCTTTTGTCGTCGCGGAACAGGATGTTGTAGCGCGGCCCCAGCGTCTTGATCAGGTTGTTTTCGAGCAGCAGCGCCTCGGCTTCGGAGCGCACCACGGTGGTCTCCATCCGCACGATCTTCGACACCATGTGGCCAATGCGCGTGCCGCCATGGTTCTTCTGAAAATAGTTGGCCACCCGCTTTTTCAGGTCGCGTGCCTTGCCCACGTACAGCAGCGTGCCTTGGGCATCGAAATAACGGTACACCCCAGGCAGGCCCGGCAGGCCGGCCACTTCGGCCAACAGGCGCTCACGGGCAGCCACCCCTTCAGCGGGCGGCACGGTGTCGGGCAAGTCGCTCATTCGATGTGATTGTGCCGCTGCCGATAATGGCCCGGTGTTGCCGCCAGCCGCCGTTTTGCAGTGGGACGTTTTTTGCCGTGTCATCGACAACCACGGTGACTTGGGCGTGTGCTGGCGGCTGGCGTGCGATCTCGCCACGCGCGGGCACGCGATACGCCTCTGGGTCGATGATGCTCGTGCGTTGGCCTGGATGGCGCCTGCCGGCAATTCAGCAGTTCAAGTGCTGAGCTTTGACGACGCGGCGCAGGCTGTTCCAGGCGATGTCGTCGTCGAAGCGTTCGGCTGCGACCCACCGGGCGCTTTCATCGCCCACATGGCGGCGGCGAACGCAGCTGGCGCGGCCGTGCCGCTGTGGATCAACCTCGAATACCTGAGCGCCGAGCCGTGGGTCGA
The DNA here is from genome assembly GCA_025354615.1 of Burkholderiales bacterium. Lineage (GTDB taxonomy): Bacteria > Pseudomonadota > Gammaproteobacteria > Burkholderiales > Burkholderiaceae_C > JANXMO01. The sequence continues at coordinate 1,690 of JANXMO010000236.1, forward strand.
GCGCAGCCACGGCCTGCCATCGCCGCAACTGGCGGGGCCTGGCGCCGGGTTGACGAAATGGTTTTTCTTTCCGGGCTTCACGCGTCGTACCGGCGGGTTGATCCAGGAAACGGATCTGCATCTGCGCCGGCAGGCTTTCGATGCACGGACTTGGTGGACGTTATGGCCCGTGAAGCCCGAACCTGGCGAGCGCACGGTCAGCCTTTTTTGCTACGACAGCGCGCCGGTCGAGGCGCTGCTGGATTTGCTGGCGTCTCAGCCCACGCTGTTGTTGGCGTGCGCTGGAACGCCGGCTGCGCGTGTGGCGGCTGCGCTGGGCTCGGGCTTGCGCCACGGCTATTTGCGCGCATTGCTGCTGCCTTATGTGCCGCAACGCGAATACGACCGGCTGCTGTGGGCCTGCGACATCAATTTCGTGCGCGGCGAGGACTCGTTCGTTCGCGCACAGCTGGCCGGCCGGCCCTTTGTCTGGAACCTCTATGCGCAGCATGACGTGGCGCATGCGCAGAAGCTGCAGGCTTTTGCCCGCGCTTTTCAAGCCGCACAAACCGTTCCGCATTGGGATGCGCTGCAGCTGGCCTGGAATGGTCTGGCGCCATGGTCGACCGCCGCACTGCCCGACAGGCACCGCTGGGCCACCCACAGCAAGCACTGGGCGCAGGCGTTGTGGCAGGCGGGCGCCGCGGGAGGCGATCTGTGCAGCCGCTTGATCGCCTTCGTGGCGGGACGACGTTAAAATCAGAGGCTTTGCAGGCCTTTCAACGGCGCACTTTTTGCAGTGCGCCATTCGCGTCGCCAGACGCCCGCCAACGGAACACGTTATGAAGATCGCACAGGAAATTCGCGCCGGCAACGTCATCATGCACGGCAAGGACCCGATGGTCGTGCTGAGAACCGAGTACAGCCGCGGGGGCCGCAACTCCGCCACCGTGCGCATGAAGCTCAAAAGCTTGCTGAGCAACTCGGGTACCGAAGTCGTCTTCAAGGCCGACGACAAGATCGACCAGATCATGCTCGAGAAGAAGGAGTGCACCTACTCCTACTTCGCCGACCCGATGTACGCCTTCATGGACGCCGAGTACCAGTTCGAGGTCGAGTCCGAGAACATGGGCGACGCGATCCAGTACCTCGAAGACGCGATGCCGG
>JANXMO010000251.1 GCA_025354615.1 Burkholderiales bacterium
GCATGGGTGTTTATTGCGCCCGATGGCGATCTTGGCTTTCCTGTGTACATGGCGGAAGCGATGGCATTGGGCCTGCCTTGCGTGGCTTGGGAGACGGCCTACCATCGCGACCTCATTCGCCACGGCGAAACAGGCTTTATCTGCAGCAACATGGACGAGATGATTGACTATCTGGCGCAACTGATTGCTTCGGCCGAATTAAGGCAACGCTTGGGCAATGCCGCGCGTGCAGAGGCGTATCAGCGGTTTGATGGCAGTCGCTTTCGCAAAGCGCTGCTGCGGGTTTATGACGCGCCTTTGAACCGGCCTTTGTCATGACCGCATTCGGAACCTTTTGGAAAGGCCCGCGGCTGTCGGCATTCGAAGCCGCTTGCTTGCATTCACTTGTTTCAGCGGGGCAAAAAGTTACATTGTTCAGTTACGCGGCCGTCGAAAATGTGCCGGGGGGCGTCATTTGCGCAGACGCAGCGACGATTGCCGATGAAGCCAAGATGACGGGTTTCAAGCTTGCGGGCGTGCCCAGCATCAGTCATTTCTCTGATTACTTCCGTTACCGGATGTTCAAGGAAACCGCGCTGACTTGGGTGGACACTGACATTTTGCTGCTCAACGGTTGGCGTCAAGACCCCGCTGAAAATCTATTGGCACTCGAAACGCCGGGCGTTATTTGCAATGCCGTGATGCGGCTTTCCAGCACCGAACCCTGGTTGCCCGATTTGATTCAACGCGCTGAAGACCTGGCCACTCATACCCATATGCGCTGGGGTGAAACCGGTCCGCGGCTGATCACGAAACTGGTCGGCAGCCAGGCCTTGATGCAACAGGCACAGCCGCCTCACCTGTACTTTCCTATTCATTTCGACGACTTCTGGAAAGTCTTTTTGCCAGAGCACGCTCAGGAGTGCCGTGCAAAATGTGAACACGCGCGCACGCTGCATCTGTGGAACAACATCGTCGACCGTCTCGGTTTTTGGAAAGACTACTTGCCACCACAGGGTTCCTATCTGCACGATGTGTTCGTGGAAAAGGGCTGCGCTTCTCTTTTCAGAGGTGTTTTCCCGCTCAGGAACATGCGGCAACTGATTGAGAACTGGCACTCACGGCAAACGGGCCAACACTTAGGGGTACGCAGTGTGATGCGGCAATTGCTGCCCAGTATTCAGCGCACCTATAAACACTATGCGGGTTGAGACCTTGCTGTTGAGCCAGGATCAACAAACTTGTGAAGTGAGCTCCCTCTCCCGCCTGCGGGAAAGGGCCGGGGTGAGGGACAGCGCACGGCACAAGTATTAAATTCGATGGTGTCACTGCTGCCCTCACCCCCACCCTCTCCCCGGGCGGGAGAGGGAGTCAACGCAATATCAAATGTGCCGAATCAAGAGTGCACAGGCGTCTTGTTGCCAATGATCGACTGCCTTGCCAAACCCGCAATATCATCTATTGCGTCTTTGAACAACTCAATGCCGCGCCAGTGGACGCCGTTGTAAACGCCTTGGGCATGCAAGCGGCAATTACCAGCGGATTGCCAGCAAGCGTATTGGCAAGACACGAAACGTCGCTTTTGGCAGACAGCATTTGGATGGTGCCGCCATTGCGTATCTGCTGCAGTGCATTGCGGTCAATCGCAATGCCGCTGAGAGTGGCGTTGCCTGTCACCTGCCGAGCAGCCATTGTCCAGTTGCTCCCTGAGTCAACGCCCACCCGCACGCCAGGTGTGGCGGAAGACGTGATCGTGTTGTCACGTATGGCCAAACTTGAAAGGGCAAAGCCGTCGGCCAGTGCCGGGTTCGCCATTTCATCGACAAACAAGGATGCATGAATTTCAATGGCGCCGTGGCCAGTGCGGGCATTCGACGCGAACTTGTTGCCAAAGTCATAAGGCGGCGCGAGTGTTTGAACATCGGTGATGGTGTTTTTTTCCACCACGATGTTGTTCAGCCCATAGCTGCCGGACTGTGTCTCGCGGGCCAACAGCACTGCCGCTGCGTAAGGAATGTTGCTCAGGACATTGGAGCGAATGGTGATGTCTCGCCCGCCCACGACAGCAATCCCCCTGCCCCAGTACTGGCCCGACAGATTGTTGTTGGCCACCTGAATGTTGCGGTCTTGGTAAGCCGCCATGCTGTTTGAGAAATTGGCGGCAATGGTGGCGGCTCACGCCTGTTTTGGACGTGAACCTGAAGCACGAGCTGCTGAAGGAGCTGTAGCCGTAGATCCTGGCGCGGATCAAGA
>JANXMO010000427.1 GCA_025354615.1 Burkholderiales bacterium
ACATCATCGGCGGCTTTGTCATCGGCGTGGTGCAGCACGATTTGAGCGCGGCCGAAGCGGCCGACAGCTACATCCTGCTGGCGGTGGGCGACGCGCTGGTGGCGCAAATCCCGGCGCTGTTGATTTCGGTGGCTGCGGCCATGGTGGTGTCACGCGTCGGCAAGGAAAGCGACACCGGCAGCCAGATTGCCAAGCAGATGTTCAGCTCGCCCCGCGCGCTGGCCATCACCGCCGGGGTGATCGGTGCGCTGGGGCTGATTCCCGGCATGCCGCACATCGTGTTCCTGCTGATCGCCGGCTCGCTCGGCTGGTCGGCCTCGTGGATGCGCGAGCGCGACCGCCGTGCCGCCGTGGCGCCGCCGCCCCCGCCGCCAGCCGTCGAACCCAACGCTGAAGCCAGCTGGGACGACCTGCAGCCGATCGACACGCTGGGCCTGGAGGTCGGCTACCGGCTGATCGCGCTGGTGGACAAGGCGCGTGACGGCGACCTGCTGGCGCGCATCAAGGGCGTGCGGCGCAAGTTCGCGCAGGACGTCGGCTTCCTGCCGCCGCCGGTGCACATCCGCGACAACCTGGAGCTCGAGCCAAGCATGTACCGCCTGACGCTGCGCGGTGCCAGCGCCGGCGAGGGCGAGGCTTTTCCCGGCATGTGGCTGGCCATCAACCCCGGCGGCGCGACCACCAAATTGATCGGCACCGCGACCATCGATCCGGCCTTCGGCCTGCCCGCGGTGTGGATCGAAGAACGCCAGCGCGAGGCAGCCCAAATGAGCGGCTATACGGTGGTTGATTGCTCGACTGTCGTGGCCACCCATCTCTCACACTTGATGCAACTGCACGCAGCCCGTTTACTGGGCCGCGTCGAGACCCAGCAGCTTGTTGATCACGTCACCAAGCTGGCCCCGAAACTGATCGAGGACGTCGTACCCAAAATGGTTGGCATTGCCGCACTGCAAAAAATCCTTCAGCTGCTGCTGGAAGAAGGGGTGCACATCCGCGACATGCGCTCCATCGTCGAGAGCCTGGCCGAGAACGCCAGCAGCATCAGCGACCCGGCCGAGCTGGCCCGCCGCATCCGCGTGCACTTGGCGCCGGCCATCGTGCAGCAGATCTACGGCCCGCTGCGCGAGCTCGACGTGATCGCCCTCGAACCCGAACTTGAACGCCTGATCACGCAGGCGCTGAACTCACCCAACGGCGCTGCGCTGGACCCGGGCGTGGCCGACACGCTGACCCGCAGCGCCGCGGATTCGGCCCGCCGACAGGAAGACCTGGGCCACCCGGCCTGCCTGCTGGTGCCCGACGCCATCCGCGCCCCGATGGCGCGGCTGCTCAAGCGCGCCGCACCCCGGCTGCGCGTGCTCAGCCACAGCGAAATTCCCGAGACCCATTCGATCCGCATCGGGTCGGTGATTGGAGCCAGCGCATGACGACCTTCCACGACGTTTCCTCTTCGTCACGGCCCTGCGGCGCGGCGCCGGCCCCTCCCCTGCCCCTCTTCACCGCCCAGGAGGCCGTATGAACGTGCGCCGTTTCACTGCCCGCACCGCCCGCGAAGCGCTGGTTCTGGTGCGCGAAGCCTTTGGCGAAGACGCCGTCGTGCTGTCGACCAAGCCCTGCGACGAAGGCGTCGCGGTGCTGGCAATGGCGCCCGAAGGCATGGCGCAGATTGAACGCTATGAAGCGCCGCCCGCCCCCCGCAGCGCTCCGAAGCCGCCAGCAGCTACAGCCGCTCGCCCGGCACGGCCGGCGCAGCCAACGGCCCATGGCGCTGCAGCCGGTGCGGCCGGCACCGCCAGTGCGCTGTCCGCCAAAGCCCGCGCCTTGTTTTCCGCCCACCGCAGCCCGGCCGCTGCCGGCACACCGCCCGCGCCGACCGAAGCCGACAGCAGCATGGCCGAAGACGTCGACCGGCTGGCCATGAGCACGCTGTCATTTCAGGATTACGTGCGCGAGCGCATGCTGCGCCGCCGCGAGGCCGAGCAAAAAGCCACCGCCGCCGCCGAAGCAAGGCAGCACGAAGAGCAGGCCACGCATTCGCACTTGTCGGTGGTGATGGCGCAGCGCATGGCGCCCAAAGCGGTGGCCGCCGCGCCCGCCGCTGCTGCCGCCCCGGTACAGCCGCTGCGCCCGCGCCGCGAGCCGCCGGTGCTGCGCGACGAAGTGCGCTATGCCGCCACCGCGGCCCCCGTGGCGCTGCCGGCCCCGCCGCAGCCACGGCCGGCGCCGGCCCGTGCCGCCGCGCCCGTGCTGTCCCTGGCCGACCGTGCGTTCGATGACCACGACGACCGACCGCTGCCCGGCAGCGCCCCGCTGCGCGCCGAATCGAACGACATGATGAACGAGCTGCGCTCGATGAAAGGCCTGATCGAAGAGCGCTTCGGCGCGCTGGCCTTCATGGAAAAACTGCAGCGCCAGCCGGCGCAGGCCCGCCTGACGCAGCGCCTGCTCGACTGTGGCTTCTCGCCGGCACTGATTCGCAAGATGTCCGAAAGCCTGAGCCCCGAAGTCGTCGACGAAACCGCTTGGGCCGTCAACGTGCTGGAGCGCAACCTGCAGACCGCAGACGCCGAGCCGGCGCTCGAAGACCAGGGCGGCATCTACGCGCTGGTCGGTGCCACCGGCGTCGGCAAGACCACCACCACCGCCAAGCTGGCGGCCGCCTTCGCGACCAAATACGGCGCCGCCAACCTGGGGCTGATCACGCTGGACGCCTACCGGGTCGGCGCCCACGAGCAGCTGCGCGCTTACGGCCGCATCCTCGGCGTGACGGTGCACACGGCGCAGGACCGCGCCTCGCTCGAAGATTTGCTCGATCTGCTGTCGGCCAAGAAGATGGTGCTGATCGACACCGCCGGCATGGCCCAGCGCGACAGCCGCACCCGCGAGCTGCTGGACATGATGAGCCACCGCAGCATCCGCAAGCTGCTGGTCATCAACGCCGCGGCGCAGGGCGAAACGATTGAGGACGTGCTGGTGGCCTACCGCGCCAGCCAGTGCCACGGCATCGTGCTGTCGAAGATGGACGAAGCCGTCAAGCTCGGCCCGGCGCTCGACGCGCTGATCCGCCACCGGCTGACCGTCGTCGGCGTGGCCAACGGCCAGCGCGTGCCGGAAGACTGGCACCGCCTGTCAGCCCACGCGCTGATCCACAAGGCCATGCGCCCGGCGGCGGCATCGGCCTACCGGCTGGATGCGAACGACGTCAACATCATTTTTGCTGCACCACACGGCGCCAACCTGCCGCCCGGCCCGGCCGGCTTGCGCAGCCCCGCCGCCGGGCTGCACGCCTGAGCGCGCGCACTGCCCCCATATTTTTTTCGATACACCCGACCCGCGCACACCACCATGGCGACGACTCCTTCCTCCCAACCCGCCGACCAGGCGCACGGCCTGCGCCGCCTGTTCGCGCACACGCGCCAGCGCCATGTGCCGGTGGTCTCCAACCCGCACTTGCCGTTTGGCGGCGTGATGCTCGAGCGGCTGTGCACGGCCTTTGCCGCGCAAGGCCGGCGCACGCTGCTGGTCGACGCCAGCGAGCGCTCGCCGGCGCCGGCCGAAATGGCGTTCATCGAACTGGCAGACGGCATTGAAGCGCTGTCACCGCAGGTCGGCTACCTGGCGGCGCGCGGGCTGGCACTGCGGCACGTGGACACCCACGGTTCGACCGCCGGTTTTTTGACCGCGCTGGCCCAGGCCGCGCCGGCTTATGACGTGGTGCTGGTGCACGCCCCGGCCACCGAGCTGTGCCGCCTGTTCATGCAGCGCGGCGCCGACAGCGCCGACACCTTGCGCCCGCTGCTGCTGGCCGACGACCGCCCGGCCAGCGTGACGCACGCTTACACCGCGATGAAACTGCTGACCCAGCGCGCCGGCCTGGCCGTGCATGACCTGCTGCTGTGCGCCGCGCCGCATTCACCGCGGGCCGAGCGCATTGCGATGCAGCTGGCCAGCTGCGCCGATGATTTTTTGGGCGCCGTGCTGCGCACCTGGGTGCAGATCGACCCGGCCAGCAACGCCACCGACCCCACCGTGCCGGCGCTGCAGCGCTGGGCCCGCGAGCTGCTGGAGGGAGTGGCCGCGCAAGCGCAGGTCGCCCGCTCCAGCGCCCCCTCCTTCCTGGCCGGGCGGACCGAAGGGTCCCGCTTCGCCACCTTGAATTGACATCTCCGGAGCACCGCATGTACACCGCCAAAGGCCAGCTGGACGTCAATTCAATGCTCAAGCAGTACAGCTCGCTGGTGCGCCGGCTGGCGCACCAGATGATCGCCAAGCTGCCCGCCAACGTCGAGCTCGACGACCTGATCCAGGTCGGCATGATCGGCCTGGCCGATGCGATGACCCGCTTCGACGCGGCGCAGGGCGTGCAGTTCGAGACCTTCGCGACCCAGCGCATCCGCGGCGCGATGCTCGACGAGCTGCGCGGCAACGACTACCTCTCG
>JANXMO010000277.1 GCA_025354615.1 Burkholderiales bacterium
CTGCAACGCGCCCGCCAAGGGTCGTGGCGACAGAATTGAACTGAGTGCGCCTCGAATTGCGCCAGATTCGATCATCAAACCCGCTTTATGCGGCTCGTCTTTCCAGGCTCGGCTGAATTCGTCGGGTTATTCAGCGTTGCCCTAAGGCGGCAACCTGCGCGTACCAGCTCGACCATCTGTTGACGAAACGCCGCCGGATGCGGCGGCTTGGAGGTAGGCATCTGGGACTCGTTCTCGGGTGGAAAAGTGTCCGCGATATCGGGGCAACTCCAGGTTCAATACTGGGTTGGCACTATCGTCGTGTGTCAGTCAGTTGCCGGTCGGCGTCAACATCAACATTTCTAGCGCCGCTGGAAAATTAAGTCCATCCAGGCTAGCCTGCAAGGCCGCTACGCAGTCAACACCCCAGGCGCGGCGCAAGGCTGGCGCCAGTGAGCCAAAATGTGACACCGCTGACAAATCCTGCTTCTGGACGAGGACACGCAGTTTAGCCAAGTCGATCTGTAACTGTATGTGGTCCGCGGTACTACACTGCTCAAGCACTGCCTGAATTTCGGCAGGAGCCATTGGCGCATCGAGGAATGCAGCTGCATTTTCTTTAAGCGCCTTCAACTGCGCAGACAACTCAACCATCAGCGGCGCGGCCTGTTCAACGGCACCGACGCGGCAGGCCGATTCAGCTTTGCCAGCCAGTCCGCAGAGGATTTTTGCGCCGAGCGTGCCGCTTATGCCGCGCAGCTTGTGCAGGCGACTGGCTTGCACGGACAGCAATGCCTTATCAGCCGCCGCGAGCGGGATGCCGCCATCGCCGAACTCATCGAACATACGCTTGAGCATCGAGCGCAGCAGCTGTGTGTCGCCACCCAGGCGCATACGTACATCGCTGGTGTCGATGCCAGCAATCTCAGGCCACACCTCAGTAGGTGGCACCGGCAAGTCCTCGGACGAAATAAGCCACTCGGTTTGCAAGCGTGAAGCAGGCCGCACATGGCGCAGGATGCAGCGTACCAACTCGTCTGGATCGAAGGGTTTGCTGATGAAGTCGTTCATGCCCGAGTCGGCAGCGTGCTGGCGCTCGCTGGTCAGCGCGCCAGCGGTCACCGCGATGATTGGCAGGTCGGTCAACCCGAATTCGCCGCGTATGCGCTGAGTCGCTTGGTAGCCGTCCTGCCTCGGCATTTGCACGTCCATCAACACTACGTCGAAGGCTCCCGGCCTGGTCCGCAGGCGGTCGCAGGCCTGCGGGCCGTCGATAGCCAGCGTGACTTCGGCGCCCTGGAGTTCGAGGATGCGCTTTGCCACGTCAAGGTTGATGTCGCTGTCGTCCACTGCCAGCACGCGCACGCCCAGCAGCGAGCTGGTTAACGGCAGCACGGCGACAGACACGCGACGTATAAGCTCGTCAGGTTCAACCAGGGCGAAGTCCAGTTCGACCCAGAAATTGCTGCCCTCGCCCGGCACACTAGAGAAGGCAATACCGCCGCCCATTAATTCTGTCAGGCTCTTGACGATCGATAAACCAAGCCCGGTACCGCCGAAGCGGCGCGTGGTCGATGCGTCGGCCTGCGCAAACGGTGCGAACAGCCGTGCCTGCACCTCTAGCGCGATGCCGATGCCGCTGTCCCGAACGGTGAAACGCAGGCGGATGCGCTCAGGCGTGACGGATAAGACGCGAACGTGCAGCGTGACGCCGCCCCGATCGGTGAACTTGATGGCGTTAGACAACAAGTTGTTAAGCACCTGATTGAGGCGCAGCGCATCGCCCTCGATGACCGCCGGCAGGTCGGCCGGCGCATCAAGGGTGAAGAAGATCGCTTTGGCCTGTGCCTGCATTGCCATCGCTTGGCTGAGATCGGCGAGTAGAACGGGCAGGTCGAACGGCGCCCGCTCCATCGCCAGTTCGCCGGCCTCGATCTTGGACAGGTCCAGCACATCGTTGATGACCGCCATCAGCGACTTGCTGGCGAGTCCGATGCGGGCCAGGAAGGACTCCTGGTCAGCATCTAGCCTGGTCTGCGACATCAAGTAGGACAGTCCGATAACCGCATTCATTGGGGTACGGATCTCATGGCTCATGTTGGCCAGGAACTGACTCTTGGCCAAACTAGCCTGCTCGGCCTGCTGCATTGCGACGCGCAGCGATTGCTCTGTCTGTCGGCGTGCCGAGATGTCGCGCACGGTCACGCTGAAATATCGGCCGCGCTCGGCTAACCAGCTGCCCAGTGAGACCTCGACCGGACTGGAAGCCCTCTCAGTGCCGACGCCAATCGTCTCGAATTCCTGCGAGGCCGGGCCGCCGCCGATGCCGCTGTTTGTCCAGTCCTCGAAGGAACACCGGAGGTCGAGCAGATCGCACACGTCGCCGCCCACCAACTGTGTGGCCGACTGCCCGAAAAGCTGGCTGCCGGCGCGATTGCAGAACTCGATCCGACCTCGCGCATCGAGCACGAGAATGCCATCGCCGGCTGACTCGGCGAGCGACTCGTATCGCTGCTCGGCCTCGGCCCGCGCTGCGCTCATCGTGTGAGCCAGGGCAAGAGCCTCCTCGCGCATCTGCGTCAAAGACCGCACCACGGTGAACAGTAACAAGCTGATAAGAGTGCCGGCTACGAGGGCGATCTGAGCCTTTTGCGTGTCGACTGCGGCCTCGAACGCCTGCGTCGATTTCATCTCCACTGTCCAGCGATGTTCGGCAACGAGCAGTGGCACGGTCGTGGTGAATTGATGCGGATAGCCGGCTTGGCGGGCCGTGCCGTTCGTGTACATCAGCGCGGCATCTGCTGCGTCGGCGCCATCGAAGACGCTCAAAGACACGGTGGCCAAATCGACCCGCTGTAGCGCGCCCTGCATCAGGTCGCCCGCGCGAAACGGGCTGCACACATAGCCGATCAACGCAGCTTGGCGCTGCGTCTTGGTTCGCGTCGGCAGGTCACGCCGATAGACCGGCACATACATCACGAAGCCGGCCTGCACGTCCTTGCTGTCTTCCTGTGCGAGGGTGACCTTGCCCGTCACGGCCGGTTCGCCGCTGTCGCGTGCCTGCTCCATTGCGGCTCGCCGCACCGGCTCAGTAAACATGTCGTAGCCGATTGCGTGACGGTTCCGCAGGTCCTGCGGCTCCAGATAGACGATACTGGTGTATTCGGCACGTTCGCCGGCTGGACGAATGTCGTAATCGGGCCAGCCGTCGCCTCGCACGCGTTCGATGTGTTGCTGCCGGTCGGCCGCCAAAACCCGCGCGGCGAACCCCATCCCCTGAATTCCGGGATAGCTTTTGGCGATGTCGAGCGACTGGACGTACTGACGCCATTCATCGCGCTCGACGCTGACCGAGGAGTTGAACAGTCCACGCCCGCCGCGCAGCGCCTGCTCGTAGACACCCATGCGTTCAAGCACACGCAACTGGATGTCTTCGGCAATGGCAGCAAAGCGTTCAGCCGCACGCCGCTCAGTGTCGAGCGCTGTGACATGCCAGGCCACTAAAGTGGCAGCCAGGCCGCCGAGCAAGATGACGGTGGGCAGCCGTCGACCGACCCGCCACACTATGTCACCTTGCGTCGGGGCGGCAACGCGGCGGTGCATCGATGCGGCCAGCACCATGCCGGTGATCGCGCATAGAGCTAGGAAGCCGTCAAGCGATACCAGCGAGTCGTTAACGGTGGCTTTGGCAAACGGCCCCCGCGCCTGCAGGGTAGCAGCGATGGACAAGGCGGCGACGGCGAGGGTCGCATTTGTAGCCCCAAACGCGCCGTGCCGCAAGGCCGTCCAAGCGATAGACAGAACCAGCCCAAAAGCTATCAAGCGGTCGAAGTGGCCCGCGCTGAACAGTCCACTGAAGGTCAACCCGCCGGCCAGCGCGAACAATGCCAGTGCTGGCACCCACTGCGGCAAGGCAGACAGGTGCGGGCGCCACTGGCGCAGTTGCAGCAGCCAGGGAGCAACTACCAGCAGACCGATCACATCGCCGAGCCACCAGGTCAGCCAGACAGTGGGGACCATCGCACGCGGGATGATGTCCAGCGCCACCAACGTGACTACTCCGCCACTGGCCGAGACCGTTGCAGCAGCCAACGTCGCGGCACCGAATACATAGGCGCCCTGCGGCGCATCGGTTAAGTGACCGCGAATGAAGCGATTTGACATCCAAGCCGCAAGCCCTGCTTCAGCCAGGTTGCCGACGGCAATGCCGGCCGATGCGACGGCGGCCGGCCACGCAGCAGCGCCGTTGCCGACAAAGGTAGCCAGATTGGCTGTAAATGCGCCAATGAACACCCCTGCCGCAAGTCGCGGGCCGCCTAGCAGCAGTGCGGCCAGCGCGATGCCGGACGGCGGCCACACCGGCGACGCGTTGGTAGAGGCGAAGGACAGGCCGAGGCTCGTGCGGGCAACGACGTAATAAATCAGCGCAATCAGTAGCGTCCGGGCCCAGTTCGATTGCGGCAGAGCAGACCACCAGCGATTAAACATTGCGCAGCTCACGTAAGGCGTCGGCAAAGTCCAGTTGGTCGACGGCGGTCTCCATTGCGGCAAAGCGGGTGGGCGTCCAGATCGAACGTAAGGTCAATTTCAGTGCGTCGAATTGCGGCAGTGCGCCCAGATCCTGCCGCATCAACTGTGCCTCCAGCTCGCGCAGCGCATGGATCCGCGATTCGTCGCTATGGTTTGCTTGCAGAGGCGTCAAAGCCTGCGTTGGCGCCTCGGTCAGTAGCGCCAAGCTGCCAGTCAATAGTTCTCGAAGAGATTGGCCCAAGTCTGCAAGCAGCAGCGCGACGTCTCCCGACCCTTTGCCGCGCAGCTCGGCCTCGGCGGCGG
>JANXMO010000351.1 GCA_025354615.1 Burkholderiales bacterium
CCTTGTAAGCAGAAAAAATAAAAAGTGCAAACTCGTCAGGACGAAGGTGTATCAAGCTGTCGATCAAATGCAAGAGCGCTGAAGTCCTTTGCAGCCCCTCCTGCAGATGCTGAAGGCTTGCCAAGCCGTACCGGAACATCACGGGGCGATCGACTTCCCGCAAGTCAGCGATTCTTTTCAACAGCATCAACAATGCTTCGCCGTATTTCGGCGCGTCCACTTTCAAGCCTTCTTGGACGAGGGCGCAACAGATCTTCATCAGGGGCAGTTGCTGATCGCGGGGCAACGTCCACAGCGGCCATTCGATCATCTGTTTCAACATCACATCGCCTGCAGCCGTGCGTTGAGCTCGCGGCAAGGTTTCGAGTTGCGCCCAGGCTTCGCGAAGCATCGGCAAACGCTCGAGTTCCGGCAACTTGGCGATGTCCTTCAATGCTTTTTCAAGCACGGGCAAATAGTGTTCAATGTCTTCTTTCAAGCCTTGCACCAACAGGGCAAAGCTGCGGCTCATCGCCTGGCGTTGTTGATCGGGTGGCAAAGAACCTACGTTGAAGAACAAGGCGTTCAACGGCTCGGCACGGTGAGCCACCGGGAGGCACGCAGTGGCTTGCAAGCAGGCGTTGAACAGCGCAGCTTGTTCGCCTGTTTGCCCTAACCGTGCCTTCACCAGCTTTGCCATTGGCATGGCCAATTCAGTCGCAGGGTGCTGCTGCAGGTGGTGCACCACCGCTTCCAAGACGGCTTGCGCCATCTGCGGCGCGTGTTGATTGTTTGACCGTCTGATTTGTTGCATCAATGCGGCCAACGGCTGCGCACGAAGGGCGAGCGGCAAACCGTGAACGGTGCAGGACGCATCGCTGACCCCGCCGTTGGCCGGCCCCAGCAACGCAACCACTTCTGCTGGCGTTGTGACCGCTGATGCCCGCTGCGTCAGCTGTGCCTGCTTCACTTGCGGCACCAGCGTGTGCGCAAAGCCTCTGTTCGCCAAACCCAGTGCCAAACGGTCTTTTCCCTCAAGCCGCCCGGCGATGTTGACCAACGCAGTGGCGGGCCATTGGATGCGCGGCACTGCCATTTCCGCCACCACTTGCAAACCCGCTGGCGGGCGGGTGGCCGCATCGGCGATTGATTGCAAGCCTGCGCGGGGCGCTGCGTCCTTGCCTTGCCGACGCGATAAAAGGCCGTTCCCTTGTTGCCGCAGCGGCGCAAGGATGCGGAATGCGGGCTCAGCGTCCCCCGGCACTGCGCGTTTGCTCAGTGGCCATGCAGGGCCTTGACGGCGGGAAATAGGGCGCGATGACATGTTGCTTCGTTCTCCTAAAACTGCCGTGGCCTCAGCAGCACGTTGAACTTGAGCGCCGCAGGAAGTTCATCACGCCTGTGAGACTTGGCAGCCAGCTGCCGAAGACTTGCCTTGTATTGGAGTGTCTGCGACGGGCAACGAACTGCGGGTTCGTTCCAACATTGGTGAAGAAGGCAGGCCCATAGCGTTATCAGCTCAATCGTTATTTGATTACGAAGCTGATTTTTAAAGCCAAGCCGCGCCCGGCGCTGGCGTTTTCACGAAGATATTCGCTAATTTGCGAAGCGCGCAGCGGTAAAGCCTGCTCTTTTATGCCGCTGTGTTTGCGGGTACGACACCCAAAAAGACGAGCATCCGCCTGTCGCCGGGGCGTTATGCCAGCACTTCCTTCGGCGCGCCCAGCGCCTTCAGCACGTCCCGAATCAGCTGCGCGCGGTCCTTGGCCTCAGGCGTGGCGCGTTCAATGCGCAGCTTGTCGTTTCCAGCCAGCTTGATGTGGCGGTTTTTCTGCACCAGTTCGATGATGCGCAGCGGGTCGACTGGCGCGCCGGGGCGGAAGCTGATGAGCATCAAACTTGGCGCGGCGTCGATTTTCAGCACGCCGTACGGCTTGGCAAGCACGCGCAGGCGGTGCACGTCGAACAGGGTTTGGCCAGCCGCAGGCAATGGGCCAAAGCG
>JANXMO010000394.1 GCA_025354615.1 Burkholderiales bacterium
CCCAGCATGGCGGCTTCGGCTTCAATACCGCCCACGCCCCAGGCGACTACACCAATTCCGTTGATCATGGTGGTGTGGCTGTCGGTGCCGACCAGTGAATCGGGGTAATAAACGCCATCTTCGGTTTTGTGTACGCCGCGCGCCAGGTATTCGAGGTTGACCTGGTGCACGATGCCAAAGCCCGGCGGTACGACCCCGAACGTGTCAAACGCCTGCATGCCCCATTTCATGAACTGGTAGCGCTCGCGGTTGCGCTCGAACTCGAGCTTCATGTTGAGGTCGAGCGAATCCTTGGCGCCGTAGAAGTCGACCATCACCGAGTGGTCGACCACCAGATCGACCGGCACCAGCGGTTCGATGGTTTTGGCGTTTTTGCCCATCGCGGCGGCCACGTTGCGCATCGAGGCCAAATCGGCCAGCAGCGGCACGCCGGTGAAGTCCTGCAGCACCACGCGGGCGACGACGAAGGGAATTTCGGCGCTGCGCTCGCCCTGCGGCTTCCAGTTGGCGAGGATGGCGACGTGCTCGGGCGCCACCTTTTTGCCGTCACAGTGGCGCAAGACACTTTCAAGCACGATACGCAGCGACACCGGCAACCGGTTGACCGTCGGATGCACTTCGGCCAGCGCAGGCAGCGAAAAGAAGTGGCCTTCGCGTTCCTCGCCCAGCGAAAAGCTGCGGCGCATGGCGGCAAACGGATGCGCCGCGGACGCAGCGAGCGGGGCGGTGGAAGAGGGCATGTCGGTCTCCAGCAAAGGCTTCAAAGTAGGTATATCGTCATATTGACGTCAATAGGGAGAGTGTGGTCGAGCTGCGGCGTGCTTCAGCCATGCCGTGCCGCAAATTCTTGCAGATAGGCAACCAGTGCCTGCACGCCTTCGAGTGGCATTGCGTTGTAAATCGACGCACGCATACCACCCTGCAACCTATGGCCTTGAAGCTGCAGCAGGCTGCGTTCCTGCGCGCCTTGCAAGAACGCGGCGTCGAGCCGGCTGTCGTGCAGGTGGAAGGGCACATTCATTCGCGAGCGGTCGGCCTTGACGATCGGGCTGCGGTAGCAGGGCGAGTTGTCGAGGCAGTCGTACAGCAGCGCGGCCTTGGCACGGTTGCGGGCTTCCATCGCCGCCAGCCCGCCTTGCGCTTTCAGCCAGCGGAACACCAGCCCGGCGATGTAAATGGCGTAAGTGGGCGGCGTGTTGAGCATTGAATCCGCGTCGGCCTGCTCGCGGAAATGGAAGGCCGAGGGCGTGATGGGCAACGCGCGGTCCAGCAGGTCGTCGCGCACCAGCACGATGGTCAGCCCGGCCGGGCCGATGTTTTTCTGCGCACCGGCGTAAATCAGCCCGTAGCGCGCCACGTCCACCGGGCGCGACAGGATGTTCGACGACATGTCGGCCACCAGCGGCACTGCGCCGGTGTCCGGCGTGGCGTTGAATTCGACGCCGTTGATGGTTTCGTTGGCGCAGATGTGCACGTAGGCAGCGTGCGCATCGAGCTGCCAACTGTCGAATGAAGGAACATGGTCGTAGCCTTGCGCAGCAGCACTCGCCGCCACGCTCACTGCGCTGTATTTGCCCGCCTCGTTGATCGAGCGTTTCGACCATTCGCCGGTATCGACATAGTCAGCACTGTGCGCACCGCGCAGCAGGTTCATCGGCACGATGGCGTTCATGCCGATGCCGCCACCTTGCAGAAACAAAATCCTGTAATTTGCTGGTAGCGCCAGCAATTCACGCAAGTCGGCCTGCGTCTGGGCGTGGATGCCCATGAACTCGCGGCCGCGGTGGCTCATCTCCATCACTGACAGGCCGGCACCGTGCCAATCCAGCATTTCCTCGCCAGCCTGGCGCAGCACCGCTTCGGGCAGAGCCGCGGGCCCTGCACTGAAGTTGAAAACACGGGTCATATCGGCGGTCTCCGCACAGTCGCAGCAACGAGGCGGCGAGCTTAGCCGATGGACATGCGGCAAGCGCCGTGTCATCGGTTATCTTGCGGCATGGGCGAAGCGACTTTTTTCTGGCACGACTATGAAACCTTCGGCCGCGTGCCGCGCCGCGACCGGCCGGCGCAGTTTGCCGGCGTGCGCACCGATGCCGACCTGAACGAGATCGACGCACCGTTGATGCTTTATTGCCAGCCGTCGCCCGACAGCTTGCCCGACCCCGAAAGCTGCCTGTTGACCGGCATCACGCCGCAGGTTTGCCTTGAGCGCGGCGTGCCGGAACACGCTTTTGCCGCTGCCATTGAAGCGGCACTGGCCACGCCCGGCACGATTGGCGTCGGTTACAACTCGATCCGCTTCGACGACGAGGTGACGCGCCATCTGTTCTGGCGCAACCTGATCGACTCCTATGCCCGCGAATGGCAAAACGAGTGTGGCCGCTGGGATTTGCTGGACGTGGTGCGTTGCGCCCGCGCGCTGCGGCCGGACGGCATCGTGTGGCCGCAGCACGACGACGGCCGCGCGTCCTTGAAGCTGGAACACCTGACCGCGGCCAACGGCCTGGCGCACGCGGCGGCGCACGACGCGCTGTCCGACGTGCGGGCGACGATCGCGCTGGCGCGGCTGGTCAAACGCGCGCAGCCGCGGCTGTGGGACTTTTGCCTCCGCCTGCGCAGCAAGCACGCGGTGGCGCAGGAAATCGCCCTGGCGCAGCAGCAGGGCGCGCCCTTGCTGCATATTTCCGGCATGTACCCGACCGAGCGCGGCGGCCTGGCGCTGGTGTGGCCGCTGGCGCCGCATCCGTCGAACAAGAACGAGCTGATCGTGTGGGACTTGGCATACGACCCAAGCGAGCTGTTGACGCTTGGGGCTGACGCCATCCGCGAGCGCATGTTCTCCAAAGCCGAGGCCCTGCCCCAAGGCGTGACGCGCCTGCCGATCAAAACGATTCACCTCAACAAAAGCCCGATCGTGATTGCCAATCTGAAAACGCTGAGCGCCGACCGCGCGGCGCACTGGGGGCTGGACGTCGACCAGGCGCACCGCCATGCCGCGCAGGCAGCAGCGGCGGCGGCGGCGGCGGCGCCCGCCAGCCTGTGGGCGGCCGTGTTCGAGCGGCCGGCGCTGGTGGGCGCGATCGACGTTGACGAAGATTTGTACGGCGGCTTCGTCAACAACGACGACCGGCGCACGCTGCAGCGGCTGCGCACGTTCAGCCCCGAAGCGCTGGCCGCGCAGCGCGCTTCGTTTGCCGACCCGCGGTTGGACGAATTGGTGTTCCGTTACCGCGCTCGCAACTTTCCCACCACTTTGAACGAGGCCGAGCAGGCGCAGTGGCACGAGCACTGTGCGCACCGGCTGCACGACGGCGCGGGCGGCGG
>JANXMO010000403.1 GCA_025354615.1 Burkholderiales bacterium
AAAAACGGGCCGCACGGCATTGATTTGGGCCATTGAAAAAAAGAGTGTTCCTGTCATCACCGCCTTGCTGGACGCTGGAGCCGATGCGAGGCGAGAAAACGGCAGTGGCGTCAGTGCGCTCAGCTTTGCACGCGTCGAGCCGACGGACGAAGCAGTTCTCGCGGCGTTGTTGAATCACCGCAGCATGGCGGCTGCCGCACCATCCCCACCGTTATCGCCACCGCCTGGTTGACCACCGTCCGGCTTTTCAAGGGCGTTGCGATCAGATCGGGTGGCTGTCCGCCCCCACCCTTTAATGAAGCAGGCCGTTGATTTCCTCGCCTGGCCTCGCCGCCCGCAGGCAAAATGCGCCCGCTTGATGGAGAAGCTTGTGCTGGGAATTCCTTTGAAATCGACGCTGGCCCGCGTGCCGGGTTTGTATGCGGCCGTGCAATTGCTGAAAGCCCGCGCGGCATGGCTGCGCTGGCGGTTGAGCCGCCCGGCGTATCCGGCTGGCGCTGAGCTGCGGCTGAACCTGGGCTGCGGCGACACGAATGCGCCCGGCTTCGTCAACGTCGATGCGCGGCCGGCGCCGCATGTGCACCATGTGCAGCGCATCGACCGGCTGTCGGCCTTCGCCGATGATTCGGTCACGTTGATATACGTCAGCCACTGCCTGGAGCACGTGCCGCATGTGCAGGTGCCGGCGGTGCTCAAAGAATGGCGCCGCGTGCTCAAACCCGGCGGCACACTGCGCATTTCGGTGCCCGACTTTGATTTGATGGTCGACACTTATCTCGACAACCAGCGCGAGATGCGCAGCATCCAACTGCCGCTGATGGGCGCGCAGGATTACCCGTTCAATTTTCATTACGTGTGCTTCAACGCGGCAGACCTGTCGCGGCTGCTGCAGGAAGCAGGCTTTCGCAACCCGCGTCGCTGGCAGCATGGCCGCGACGCCTTCAGTTCGCTGCCCGATTGGTCGGGCCGTTCGATGCAATACGCGGGCCGCAGCTACCCCGTCAGCCTCAACCTCGAGGCCGACAAGTGACGGGTGCCGCCGCAGCGCCGCCGCAACGCCTGCGCTGGTCTTTCCACCCGCCAGCGCAATGGCCGGCGTTGTGCGGCGAATGGGATGCGCTGAACGCCACGGCCGGTGCGCTGCCTTTTCTGGAATCCGCTTTTTTGACGCCGCTGCTGGCGGAATTCGGTGATAGCCGGTTGACGCTGGCTTTCGCGCGGCGCGCGGGCAGCGGGCGCCCGGTGGCGGCCGCCTTGCTGCAGCGCGCTGGCGCAGGCCGCGTGGCCACGTTCCAGCCGTCACAACTGCCGTTGGGCGCGTGGCTGGTCGGCCCGGGCGAAGACGCCGTGGCACTGGCGCGCAGCTTGATGGCCCAGTTGCCCGGCCTGGTGCTCGGCCTCGGCTTGACGCAGATTGACCCGCGGCTGCAGCCACGCCCGGCCGACACGCCGCGGTCCGACACGCTGGACTACCTGCCCACCGCCTGGGTCGACGTGGCCGGTTCGTTCGACGCTTACTGGGAAACCCGCGGCAAGAACCTGCGCGTCAACATGCGCAAACAGCGCGCCAAGCTCGAAGCTGATGGCATCGCGCTGCAGTTCGACACCGTGACGCAAGCCGCCGACGTGCCTGCGGCCCTGGCCGACTACGGCCGCCTGGAAAGCGCCGGCTGGAAAGCCGGCATGGGCACCGCCGTGAACGCCGGCAACGCGCAGGGCCGCTTCTACACCGCCATGCTGCAGAACTTTTGCGCCCAGGGCCGTGGCCGCATTTGGCGCTTGCGCTTTGGCGAGCAAGTGGTGGCGATGGATTTGTGCATCGAAGCAGGCGGCACGCTGGTGGTGCTGAAAACCGCGTTCGACCCGGAGCAACGCAGCGTTTCGCCCGCATTTCTGCTGCACCAGGACGCCTTTCGCCAGGTCTTTGACGAGCCGGCGTGCAGCTCAAAAGCACATCCCGTGCAGCGCATCGAGTTCTATGGCCGGCTGATGGAATGGCACACGCGCTGGACGTCGAACACGCGCATGCTGTACCACGCCAACGTTTACCGCTGGGCGCTTTTGGCCCAGTTGCGCCGCCGCTTGGCCGCGCGCCGTGCAGCGCCTGCGCAGGCCTAGTACGCCTTGCAGACCTTGCTCTACAGCGTCTTCGACCCAGCGGCCTGCGGCTTTCCGCCGCCGCAGGTGCCGCTGTTGCCGATGCTCACGCGCAGCGCCGTCACGCC
>JANXMO010000415.1 GCA_025354615.1 Burkholderiales bacterium
CCGGGCGCCGTCGTCTACCCCCAAGAAGGTCAAGAACAGAGACGAGGCAAGTTACTCATTCGGCTTTCTTGTTACCGGCTATTCGCCGGAATCGATCCAGAAGGCGCAGGAGCGCTGCAGAAAACTTCGGGAAGTTTGGGATGAAGCGAATTGGATGAAAAGGGCTCAGCCCCAGCGAATCAGAACAAAAGCATACGAAACGCAGGCGGGTGCCGACACATGTGCAGAGCTTGCACGCAAGGCTGGATGGCTGTGCGTTGAGATCAAAGAGGTGCTCAAAGCATGAAGGACGGCGACAGCTCAAAGCGTGCGGCCGATGCGCCGCCACGCATGGCAGGAATCGGAATGCTGTCTATTTTTGTTTGCGCTCGATGCAATCAAAACAAGGGTCTGTTGGGGCGCAAGTATTTGATGGTTCGCGGGGCGAAGCAGTGGGTTTGCAAGGGGTGTGTGAAGTGAATCAATCTCAATTGGTCAAATATGAGGCGGCTTGCCGCGCGCTGGCTGAGTGCAAGGCCATCGATGAAGTGAAGGTGTGGGCCGACAAGGCGGCAGCAATGCAGGCTTATGGGCGCATGGCGAAGGACAAGACGCTTGAGGTGGATGCGGCGGAAATACGCATTCGCGCTGAACGGCGTTTGGGCGAAATGATTGCGCTTCAGAAGGGCTTACAGGGCCTCGCGAAGCCCGGGCCGAGATCGGTCGTTTCAAACGACCGAATTCCAACGCTTCAGGATTCAGGCATCAGCAAAGACCTTTCTAGCCGTGCGCAGAAGTTGGCGGCAGTCCCCGCGGCCGAATTCGAGGCTGAAGTGGGCGAGTGGCGTGACCGGGTGACGCAAGAGGGCAAAAGGGTGTCGGCCCGGCTTGAGCAGGCTGGCGAGCGGGCCATGGACGCAGCGCAGGTCGAGGACGGCGCGCCAAGTGCAGAAGAAATTGCGGCGATGGAGGCCGAACAAGAAGGCGAGTTGGCTGCGTTCCAACTGCTAATTGGTGCCGACGATGCATTGGGAACCGCACTGAAAGAAGTCAAGCGACAAGCGGCTTTGATCCGCATTCTGGAAGAGCGTCTGCGCGGCCTGCAGTCAAGCTGCAATGAATACATGCGGCTTGTGAAGATGTGGCGCAAGAAGTTTGAGAAAGTGACGGGGGCAGCAGCGTGAGCGGGCTACTTTTTGACCTGCCCGCGCCGTATTACGGCAGCCCTACTTTCCCGCCGCCGCGACCATTTCAGGACGTGGCCCATCAGGCGTTAAGGGATGGCGCGCGGGATGGGCACCGGTGCCAATTGCTCATGAGCCCCACCGGTTCAGGCAAAACGTATCTCGGCCTTCGCCTGGCGCATGAAGCGCTTGCACGTGGGCGCCGTGCCGTCTTTGTGGCTGATAGAAAAACCCTGATTGAGCAGACATCCAGCACGGCAGATGGCTACGGGTTGAGTGCTCACGGGGTAATGATGGCCGACCACCCGCGAAATGACCCAGACATGCCGTTTCAGATCGCCAGCGCGCAGACATTGGCGCGGCGGCGGTTCCCCGATGCTGACTTAATCATCATCGACGAAGCGCACACGCAGCTTGCCGCGTGGACGGAGCACATTCCGAATTGCCGGGCCAAGGTTGTTGGCTTGTCAGCCACGCCGTTTAGCAAGGGGCTGGGCAAGTTATTTACAAACCTAGTTAACGCGACGACGATGCACGAGCTTACGCAGTCGGGCGTGCTGGTGCCGATGCGGGTTTATTCCTGCACCACAGCGGACATGGCTGGCGCTGCAACGGCAGGCGGCGAGTGGACGGACGTGGCCGCACAAGAGCGCGGCATGGCCATTGTTGGCGACGTGGTTGCCGAATGGGCAAAGTTTGGAGAAGGGCGGAAAACAATTGTTTTCGGCTCGACGATTGCGCACTGCGAGGAACTTTGCAAGCAATTCAACGAGGCCGGCGTGATGGCGGCGCTGTTCACCAGCAACACAACCGCAGATGAGCGCAAGGGGCTGTTGAACGAGTACCGCAAACCGGATTCAAGTTTGCGCGTGCTTATCAGCGTGGAGGCCTTGGCAAAGGGCTTTGATGTGCCTGACGTTGGCTGTGTGGTCGATTGCCGGCCGCTAAGGAAGTCGCTTTCCACGGCCATCCAGATGTGGGGGCGCGGGCTTCGGTCATCGCCCGAAACCGGAAAACGCGACTGCATTTTGCTGGATCACTCCGGCAACATCATTCGTTTTGCCAAGGACTTTGAAGAAATCTACTTCAACGGGCTGTCGTCGCTGGACATGGGCGAAAAACTGGATGCAGACATTCGCAAAGAGCCGCCTGAGAAGGAAATAGTCGCCTGCCCATCTTGTGGCTACAAGCCAATGATGCGGCGTTGCATGGCGTGTGGATTTGAGGCGAAAGTGCAGGCGCTTGTGGAGCATGAGCCCGGCCAGATGCGCGAAGTGGTCATCGGCAAAACCAAGATTGCGAACGACGGCCGACACCTGTACCAGCAGATTTGCACTTACACCAGGGCGCACGGCAACCCAGAGACAGCCAAAGGGCGCGCCGCGCACCTGTACAAAAACATCATGAACGAGTGGCCGAACAGCTACAGCTACGAAAGCACACCGAACACTGATATTGCGCCGAAGACGTTAAGCAAGATCAAATCAATTTACATCGCCAAGGCCAAAGCCTTCAAGGCGCAAAGGGAAGCGGCGTGAGATTCGACGACTTTGCCCGGGCGCACGGTTTGATTCTCGACAGGGTTATCGCTGGGCGATGGGTGCGCGTGCCTACCGTTGACCACCCAAAGAAGCGGAACGGCGCTTATAAGTATTTGGGCGACATTGGATTTGTCCAGAACCACGCGACACAAGTGGACGTGAGCGAGTGGCGGCCCGATGCGGATGCGCCAAAGTTGGATCCAGCCAGGATTGCAGCACAGGCGGCCGACTTCCAGCGGCGATTGATTGCGGGCCAGGAGCGCGCGGCAAAGCGCGCTGCGGAACTGATTGCAGACGCAGCTCAGGAAGAGCACGGCTACTTGAGCTACAAGGGATTTT
This sequence comes from Burkholderiales bacterium, assembly GCA_025354615.1. Taxonomy (GTDB): domain Bacteria; phylum Pseudomonadota; class Gammaproteobacteria; order Burkholderiales; family Burkholderiaceae_C; genus JANXMO01. Next base: position 3,044 of record JANXMO010000415.1, read on the forward strand.
CAGGTGCTCGCGGCCTTGTCGGGCCGAGTGGCGCTTTGATTGTGCCGATGCGTGACTGGCGCACCAATGCGCTGTCAGGCGTGCAAAGAATTCGCTGGCTGGCAGATGAACGGCGCTACGAAAAGAAGATGTTGCCCGGTATGAAAGCCAAAGGCGCCATTTTGCGCATTGGATCGCCTCAGGCAGGCCGCACGTGGCTGGTTGAGGGTTACGCCACAGGACTGAGCGTTAAAGCCGCCCTGGACTCCCTGCGCCTGCGTGATGCCGTCGTGGTGTGTTTCAGCGATGGCAATTTAACGCACGTCGCAAAGCAGTTGAGCGGCCCGCGGTTTGTTTTCGCTGACAACGATGCAAGCGGAGCGGGATTACGTGCCGCTGAGGCTACGGGGCTGCGCTATTGCATGTCGCCTACAACTGGGCATGACGCGAACGATATGCACCGCTCTGAGGGCGTCTACAAGGTCGCCAGTCTCATGGTTCAAACGGCTGCGGGTTCGCCCATGGGGTAGACAAAGCCAATTAAAGCACTGCGTCGGGGGACATGGTTTAACCACGGCGGCGCAGGAAGACCCCTTTACCGTGGGAAAGACGAGGAAGCAAAGGGAATGGGTGGCGAAGCTAGCGCCCATGCGTCGAACGGCTGGCGAGTCATGGGTGCGACGGGTGTCGGATTTGTGTAAAGGACTCAGGATGGGCTGAGTCCGTCTGCTCGGGGTGTGGGATGGGGGTAGACAGGTGAAAGTAATAAGGAATACGGGTTAAACATCTTGAATGGGGTAACTACGTCTTGAGCAAATACGGAAACAAAAAAACCGAGCTGTACGGCATAACTTTCGACAGCCAGCGTGAAGCCAGCAGATGGTTGGCGCTTAAGGCATTGGAGCGTGGCGGCTACATCACTGACCTCAAACGCCAAGTGCCTATCGAGCTTGTGACCGGTATCAGGTTGCCCGGATCGACTCGCAAGCGGCCGGCTATCCGCCTCGTTGTTGATTTTGTTTATCGCGACAACAAGAACCAGTTGATTTACGAGGATTCGAAGGGCATGGAGACGCAAGTGTCCAAGATCAAACGGCACCTGGCGAAGGCGCTGCACGGCATTGAGGTGAAGACGGTATGAAACTCACCGCCACCCTTTTCAATGCCCAGCAAGGGCACACAGAGCTGATGCGCATTTGGCACAGCGCCAAAGCAATGCTGATAGCTGGCCACCGAATGAGCCTCACGCTTGCAAAACAGACCCGCAGCGTGGAGCAAAACGCCATGTTGTGGTCAGTGCTGGGGGATATCGCAAGTCAAGTGGAATGGCACGTTGACGGCCGCGCACAGAAGCTCAGCGGAGAAGACTGGAAGGACATTCTGAGCGCCGGCCTGGCGAAGCATCAGCGCGTTGCGGCGGGGATTGAAGGCGGGTTTGTGATGCTCGGGCAGCGCACGTCAAAGATGACGATTGCAGACATGTCGGAGCTGATAACGCTGGGCCATGCCTTCGGCGATGAGCGCGGCGTCAAGTGGTCGCGGACTAGTTTGGGCCGGGATTTTCCGGATGAATACTTTGAGGATGCCGCATGAAATCGATCGCATCGGGCTTGTTAAGCATATTCGTGACGGGGATGCTGTTGGCCGGTCCGGCTTACTTAATCGGTGGAGTTGAATGGCTTCAAGGCTCGCTCTTTACATACGGGACTTTGATGCTTCTCATTCTTGGCGAGAAATTGGGCGAATGATGGCCTCATTCTTTAAAGAAAATTATCACCATAGCGAGCCCTGGCGCCGCGCTGTTGCAAGCCTGCCCTGTGTTCTATGCGGCCGCCACGGGGAAACGCAATGCGCGCACCGCAACGAAGGCAAGGCCATGGGCAAAAAACTGATGGATGACGTGTGGACGGCAGCGCTGTGCGTCACGTGTCACTCAGACATCGACCAAGGGCGAGAAATGAGCCGAGAGGAACGGCGAGAGCGAATGGACAAGGCGATTTTGCTGACAGTGCGCGAGCTAGCGCGGGCGGGACTTTTGGAGATCAAGCGATGAGCCGAGGAATGTTCAACTTTTTTGGACGCTGCGACTATCCGCAGCCACAGCCGGCGCCGATGTACGAAATCAAACCGCCGCCGTATCTGCCTATGCCAATGTCGCCCAACACAACCACAACAGTAACCACAACCGCGCCGGAAGTCCGAGAACAGCCGCCACCAAGTCAAAACGAGCTGCCCGCTGTGTGGGACTTGGTACTGCAAGACATGGCAGCACGCGACAAGCTGGGCCAAGAGCGCTACGGCACACGACTGCAGCCGCACAACGGGCGGGACATGCTGCGCGATGCACTGGAAGAGGCCTTAGACATGGTTGTTTACCTGCGCGGGGCGATTTATGAAAGGGATGGGAAATGACTTGCCCCCAATGCGCCATCGCAGAAACAGAAATTCGCAGCCCGCTTTTTAAGTCAAACTGCGATAACTGCGCCGCCAGACTGCTTGCACAAGGGCTCGCAGCTTGGCGCGCAATCAACGCCCGCACTGGTGTTGACCTGCAGTCAGAAATAGAGAAGATATGGGGCGTGGAGCGCTACGCGGAGGGGCGCAGGGCAGTTTGGGGCTGGATGCAGCGGCTGGATATCGGGAAGACGGTTTGACTTTCTCTATCGCCCAAAATCTATCGTACAAATTGATTTATATGCCCAAAATTGTCTGATAGTCGGCACCCCGGATGCTGATCAGTCGCAAGTAAAAACAGCGCCCAGCGCGCCGGGTCGATGTTGCGCCGCCCGGACTCAATGAGCCACCACGAGTTTCGACCCCGCAAGCCGGCCAGCAGCGCCGCTTGCTCTTGAGTCATGTCAATCGCGGTGCGGGCGAGCGTGACTGCCGCAGCCGTGGGTTCGGGAAGGCCGGCGAATGGATTGATCACGCTTCGATTTCACGCGAAAAAATTGAACTCATCAGCCGGCCGGCAACGGATGCATCTTCAACGCCATCGATACTGCGGTAGTCGCCGAATTCGATAACATATTCTGCGCCGTTCAAGCGCGGTTCCCACATAATTCCATGCCACATTACTTTTTCGGCAGATTCTTTTTCGGCCGTTGATGTTACTGTTATCGTAATCATTATGTTCAATCGTTGTAATCGTTTTTCAGTTCCTTGCGAGCTTCTGCGCGTTTAGTTCTATCTGGGTAAGCCCCGAGCAATATCCGCTCGCGAATATATTCCGGAAAATCATCGTCGATCCGGTAACCGCCCTTTTTTGAGGTATACGCAATTGCGTCGTCTGCCCTGAAGTTTTGCTCGATCATCCAGCGCACAATTCGGGCGGTATTTTTTGCGTTTTCGCAACCCGCGACACAAGCATATGCTGCGAATTTTTCTTCAGCGTCATCGGCTTTTGTGTTAACGCCTCTAAACCATTTTATAACTTCACCGTCCGCGTCGTCCTCGACGGGATTTTTGTTTCTCCAAAAATCACTTTCGGGGTTTAAAAGCAAAGCATCTGCAACGTTTTCGATAGCGCCGTCAATCAGCGCCGCAATGAATGTTTTATCCCCGTCATTATTTTTTTTGTGTTCAAGCTTCATGAAAGAGTATGGCGCGCGAAGTTGAGTTACTAACTCATCGCGATTTGATGTTTTAATCATTATGTCAATTCCTCGCTTTTCCGGTAATCTTTGGGTATATGTTTAAGCACTTCCGGCGGCGCGAAAATCATAAAAGCGCCACCCGCCGCAATGGCTTCTGACATTGCTTGTGCTGCCGCCTCCTCCGGACTTTGCCCAGCTCTATATCCTGATCTTGTCTTTGTTTTATTGCCAAAACCCGGTTTTACAGCAATTTCATAGCCATCGGTATAGCTGCATTTCGTGATCGAAATAAGCGTGTGTTTCATTATTCGATCAAACTGAAGCAACAAGCGTTGTGAACTCGTCTTGTGTTTTTCCAAAAGCTTGCGCATACACGCTCAAAGCAGAGCCGTGTTGTGCGATGAGCGCGTTCGCAAGCGTGTATTTTTGGGCAGCAGTAACTTTTGCGTATTTGCTTTTCTGAGCGTTGCGAACTGTTTGCGCAATGCTGTTGATCTTTTCGTCGCTGATCTTGTCTGTCAAAGCCAAGAATTCTGGGTAGCTGACGAGCGATTCGACGGTCTGACGATCGTTCAAAGCCGGGCCGTGTTGCGGCTGGGTCATGCGCTTGAAAGCTTCTGCTGCGTAGTCGATATGCATTTTTAATCTCCGCTTGCTGTGTTGCTGTCGATGTATGTACTGTATGACATAGCAACACAGCAGTCAAGCGGTTTTGCAATCTTTTTTGAAAAAGTTTTGCGAAAGTGCAGCCGACAGATATGCTTGTCTAAGCAACTATTGCCGGGGCAACTATTTTGAAAAACGACGCACTCGACGAGTTAGCGCTTGATGACATATTGAGCCGTTGGCATGCCTGGGCCTCGTTGTCTACAGATGTGCGCGGCTATGCTCGGCGCAGCTTAGTGTGCGGCGACTATCGAGTAAGCAGACAGTACGACGACAGTAACGGCGCACTTGATAGCGATTTAGAGTCATCGCGCATGAGAGACGTCGATTTTTGCGTGACAGAGATGCAAGAGCCGCATCGATCTGCAATCTATCAAGATGCGCGACGGCTTTGCACCGGTGTCGCTGTGTTTATCAGTCCGAGACTGCCGGCTGATCGACTTGAGCGCGCGCAGCTTATTGCAGATGCGCGCACGATGATTGCTAAGTCGCTTTACAAAGCTGGGATCATGTAAGACAATCACGGCATTGGGCCGCCGCATGCCCGTAACAAATGCAGTAACTACTACCCGCCCTGAGCAATCTCGGCGGGTTTTTTGTTTTTCGCCGGACCCCGCAAGGGAAGGCCAATGGAATCAAATAATCAAACAAAACCAAACGGCAGGGGCGGGCGTCGGCCTGGATCTGGGCGCAAAGCCGGAAGCGCGACTGTAAAGACTCGGGAGATTGCGGACAAAGCGGCGCAGGCCGGCATTACGCCGCTAGAAGTCATGTTAGACAACATGATCTTTGCGCACACAAAAGCGGCCGACTTGTTGCAGTCAATCATTGATGCCGGCGCTGAGTTGCCGGATGGCTTTGACTCACTTAAAGAGTTGCTGAGATTTCGGGCGATGGCGCAGGAGTCTGCGAAAGACGCGGCGCCTTACATTCACCCCCGCTTGCAAGCGATTGAGCACACCGGTGAGGGCGGCGGGCCGGTGAAGCACTCAATCAGAGTAGTGTTTGGCTGAGACGATCGCGCGGTTTCCGCCAAAACTGAGTTTTTTATTTGCGCCCGCGCGTTACAAAGTTGCGCACGGCGGTCGCGGTAGCGGCAAGTCATGGAGTTTTGCTCGTGCGCTGTTAATTCAAGGCAGCGAGCGGCCGCTGCGCATTCTGTGCGCGCGGGAAGTTCAGAAGTCGATTAAAGACAGTGTGCACAAGCTGCTGTCAGATCAAATCTCGGCGCTTGGCCTGGGCGGCTTCTACGATATTTTTGAGACAGAGATTCGCGGCAAGAACGGCACCGAATTCGCTTTTGCAGGCCTGGCCGCGCACACAATCGCTACGATCAAATCGTTTGAAGGCTGCGACATTTGCTGGGTCGAAGAAGCGCAGGTTGTCAGTAAAAAATCGTGGGAAGTGCTGACGCCGACTATCAGAAAAGAGGGCTCAGAAATCTGGGTGACGTACAACCCCGAACTAGAGACAGACGCAACGCACGCCATGTTTGCGGTTGACCCGCCGACCGGCGCAGTGGTGGTCGAAGTTAACTACGCCGACAACCCATTTTTTACTGCAACGCTTGAGCAAGAGCGGCAGGACTGCGAGCGTAAGGCGCCAAAGGATTACCCGAACATCTGGGGTGGAAAGTGCAAGCCGGCTGTTGCTGGGGCTATTTATTACGATCAGATAGTAGAAGCACAAGCCAGCAAACGAATCCGCAGCGTGCCGCGTGACCCGACACTGCCCGTGCACCGCGTGTGGGACTTGGGATTTAACGACTGCATGTCGATCATTCACGTTCAGCGCGTTGTCAGCGAGTTAGCGATCGTTGGCTATGTAGAGGACACAGGTCGGACTCTTGCGGACTACATCGCTGACTTTAAAGGCGACGACTACGCGGGCTGGGTGTGGGGCAAAGATTTCCTGCCGCATGACGGGTTTGCCAGGCGCCATCAGACCGGCAAGACAGACAGCGAAGTATTGGAGGCGCTGGGATGCAAAGTGGATCGCACGCCGAATATGGAAGTGGAGCAAGGAATCAGGCAGGCGCGCATGGTGTTTCCGCGCGTCTACTTTGACAAAGACAAAGCCGCTCGACTCATCGAGTGCTTAAAGCGGTATCGGAGGCAGATTGGCGTGGCGACGCAGGAAGCGGGCGCGCCGCTACACGATCAGTACTCGCATGGAGCAGACAGCTTTAGATATCTCGCACTCGTGGCCGATCAACTGCGCAACGAGGCGCAGAAACCGCTGCCGAAAATCAATCGCAAATTTGTAAGGTAATCAATGACCATCGAAGACCAAATCCGGGACTTGCTTGCCAAAGCCGAGCCGCTGCGCAGCCTGCCGGACGATGAGCCGGCAAAGGTGCCGCTCACTGCAATCGTTGACGAGATCAACGCACTGCGAGCAATTCAGGCCGCTGATGCTGCTGAGTGCCCAGCCGATGACTCGGCGATCGAGGGCGACGACGCGGCAGATTCAGAGGGCCGCAAACCCGGCCGGCCGAAGAAAGCTGACTGAGCGTGACCGAAGATCAACTGCGCGTCTACATTGAGAATCAGGAGACACGCGCGCGCAGGGAGACCGTAGCCGAGGAGCAGGCCAAGGCCATGCATTACTACCTTGGGCGCCCGCTGGGCACTGAGGAAGAGGGCCGATCTACCGTCATCAGCTCGGACGTGTGGGACGTAGTTGAAGGCCTGTTGCCCATCGTGCTCAAGCCGTTTGTGTCGAGTGACGAGGTAGTCAGTTTTAACCCGGTCGGCGCCGAGGACGAAGAAGCCGCAAAGCAGGAAACGGATTACATCAACTTCAAGGTCACGCAGGAAAACGACGCATTTGAAGTTTTCATGGCCTGGGCCAAAGCCGGGCTGCTGCAGAAAAATGGCGTTGTGAAGTATTGGTGGGAAGACTCCCGCCGCGTGCAGATTGAGACTTACAAGGGCATTTCTGACGACGTTTATACAGCGTTGATTGCTGACGAAAATGTCCACGTACTTCAGCACACCGAATACCCGGGTCAGGCCAGCATTGACCAAGCCACGGGCCAGCAGATGCCAGGCGAACCCACTCACGATTTCAAAGTGCGGATCGTCAACAAGGACGGCCAGGTCAAGTACGCGGTGATTCCGCCAGAAGAATTGCTTGTGAGTTCTGATGCGCGCAGCCCCGACCCGCGCAAATCGCCATTCCTTCAGCACCGCACGCGCAAGACGATCAGCGCACTGCGGGAGATGGGCTACGACGTTGACGATGACATAAGCGACGCGGGGACTGGCAATGCATCGTTTGATATCCAGGCCGCTGCACGCAACATTGACGGGCAGCAGTTGGGGGACTTTGACGGCGGTGGTGACCCGTCAATGCGCGAAGTGTGGTTTCGCGAAAGTTATTGCTTGGTTGACTATGACGGCGACGGCATTGCAGAGCGGCGACTAGTCTGCATGGTCGGCACAACGGTGCTGGCGAACGAGGAGATCGAGGAGTGGCCGTTCGCCGGCTGGACACCCTACCCGCAGCTGCACCAGTTCGACGGCCGTTGCCCGGCTGATGAGACGGTAGAGATTCAAGACGTTAAATCCACACTCTGGAGGCAGTCTCTTGACAACATCTACACGATCAATAACAACCGCACGTTTGTCGGCAACAAGGTCAATCTTGACGACATGCTGGACAACCAGATTGCAGGCATTGTCCGAGTCGATGACTCAGTGGTTGGCAATCAAGCGATGTCGATGCCGATCACCCCCATTGGGCAGGTCGTACAGCCGATGATTGAGTATCTGGACAGCGCCAAGGAAAACCGCACCGGATTTACACGTTATAACCAAGGCACTGATGCCAACAGCCTGAATAAAACGGCAACTGGTGTGCGGATCATTGCAGAAGCCGGGAATGAGCGTGTGGGACTTGTGTCCCGTTGCATGGCTGAGCAGGGCATGAAGGCGCTGATGGTGGGCATACACGGCCTTTGCCGCCGCCATGCGACCAAGGCTGAGACGATCCGATTGCGGGGCAAGTGGGTGACGATAGATCCGCGCTCATGGCAGACGCGCCATGACATGACGGTGAGCGTAGGCCTGGGCACTGCTGATAAGACGATGCAACTGCAAGCGCAGGACAGTATTGTAAAAATGCAGGCAGGGCTGACGCAGGCCGGGATTGTTAGCCCGGAAAACATTTACAACGCAGCGTCAAAGTATGCCGAACTGACCGGCGAAAAGAACCCTGACAAGTACTTCACGCATCCCGAGAAGATGCCTAAGAAGGAGCCGCCAGACCCTATGCAAGACCCCGAGGTCATGTTTAAGGCCGCTGAGGTCAAGCAGAAGGACAGGGCGCTTGACCAGCACGACCGTGAGCTTGACCAGGCAGACGCCAAGCTTGGCATCGAGTCGCAGAACGCGCAGGTCGATGCTTTGATGCGGCACCACGAATTGGAATTGAAAACCGAAATGCACCAGCGCGACATGGCCGCACCGGCGGCCACGCAACTGCAGGCCGAACAGCAGCAGCACAGCATTGGAATGGACGTGCGCAAGCAGGACGCGGCAGAGCAGGGCCAAGCGCACTCGCAGACCCTGGCTGAGCAGCAGGCGCATCAGCAATCGGAGCAGGAGCCGACCAAATGACTGTTATCGCATGGGACGGGATCACGCTTGCTGCTGACAAGCGAGCTTGTTTGGGAGCCATGGTTGGCACAGTAACGAAGATCCGCCGCATTGGTGATTTGATCGTCGGCGGCGCTGGCGAACCGGCTTTTATTGGCGCAATGATGGCGTGGATTGAAGGCGGACGGGATCAAGAAACTTTCCCAAAGCAACAGCAAGACAAAGACGACTGGTCGCCAATCCTGGTAATCGAGCCGGACGGCACCCCATCAATTTATGAGCGGACAGCATTCCCTGTTCGGAACGAGCAAAAGCACATTGCAATTGGCTCTGGCCGAGAGTTCGCGAGAGCAGCTATGTACCTTGGTTGCGACGCCCGAAAAGCCGTAGAAGTTGCGATTGCGCTGGACTGTGGTTGCGGCAACGGTATTGACACACTCACCATGGCACCAGATGGACAGCCTTGAATTTAAGACGCGCCGCGGTGACGAGGCAGAACGCTTACTTAACAGCCCGATGCTCAGGCAAGCGTTTGAAGATGTGCGCGCAGGCCTGGCGAATACGTGGGCGGCACTCGATACAACTGACGAACGGTATAGCGAGTTCTCGAAGGACTTGCACCGAAAAATGAAGATGTTGGCCAGTGTCGAGATGTGCATTAAAGAGCACGTCAGCACCGGAAAGATTGCACAGAAATCCATCGAGGCCGCCACTAAGCGGCCTTTTTCTTTTAATCAACTGAAACAAACATGACAAACGCAATTGAGTCGCAGACCCCGACTGGCCAAGAAGCAGAAACGCCGACCTTGGACACGGGCAGCGATGATGAGGCGATCAACGCGCTCATGAAGAGCGAACCCGAGGCCGATGAAGCCACGGAAACACCAGCCGACGAGACCGAAGACGGCGCAGACGCGGAACCCGATAACGGGGAAACCGACGAAGCGGACGAACCTGCGGAGAAGCTCGCCGAGGTGGAGTACGAGGGCAAGACTTATCAAGTCCCGCCCGGGCTGGAAAAAGCCGTCCTGCGACAAGCTGACTATTCACGAAAGATGAATGAAGTCGGGGCAAAGGAAAAGGAATACACCCAACGGATTGAAACCGCTGACAAGCTGATTGAAGGCGCTGAAAGCTACGCCAAGTCACTGGCCGAGCTGTCAATACTGGATGCGCAGATTAAGGAGTTCGAGGGTGTTGATTTCGATCAACTCGAAAGCACTGACCCCGGGAAAGCCTCTTTGCTGGCCTTAAAGCTCATGCGACTGCAGAACGCACGGGACAAGACAGAGCGCAACTCCAAGCAAATCGATGCGGAGATCAATGCCAGCCGCTCGCAACAAGTAGCGGCAAAGCGCGAGGCAATGCTTAAAACGCTTGCCAAAGATGTGCCGAACTGGGGCGATGAGTTGGGGACAAAGATCACCCAATACGCCGTTTCAAGCGGCTACAGCATCGACGAAATCAGCGCGGTGACAGATCCGAAGTGGGTAGTTGCTATGGACAAGGCGCGCAAATTCGACGCCATTCAGGATGGCAAAAAAGACGCCAAGTCCAAGGCAAAAGATGCACCCCCCGTAGCGAAGCCAGGCGCCAAGCGCGCGTCCGTGAATGCGGCTGCCGACTCGATGGCCCGGCTTCGTCAAACCAATTCAACAGAGGATGCCGAGCGCGCTCTGTTGGCAAGAATGAAATGAGGCACTAAAAATGGCTGTTCCAAGCAATACCCTCCAAACTTATCAATCGAGCTACAACGCCGAGGACGTTTCAGACGTTATTTTCAACGTGTCGCCGTTGGACACGCCGCTGTTGTCGATGGCCAACCGCACCGAGGCGGAAGCGACCTACACCGAGTGGCCCATTGAGTCTCTGTCGGCAGTTGACCCCAATAACGCCAACATTGAAGGCGACGACGCGACGATTGACGCCAGCTCGACGCCTGTGCGGGTCGGAAACTACACGCAGTTGATGGACAAGACGCTTAGCGTTACGACCACTCAAGACCGAATTAAGAAGTACGGCGCAAAAGAGGAATTTGTCCGCCAGAAGGTCAAGAAAGGCAAAGAGCTGAAGCGCGACATGGAGTCCATCATGTTGCTGAACCAAGCGCGAGTTATTGGCGCGGCTGGCACGGCTCAGAAGATGCGCTCTATGGGATCGTGGCTGACAACCAACGTCAACCGCGGCGCCGGTGGCGCCAGTGGATCGACTACCACCGCAGCGACGGACGGAACGCAGCGCGCGTTCACTGAAGCGTTGTTCCGCGCGACCATTGTCACAGCAATTACCAATGCCGACGAATTGCCAGATACGGTTCTTGCGGGACCTGCAAACCGCGCGAATATCTCTTCGCAGTTGTCGGGTAATTCGACGCGGTTCTATGAGCTGAAAGACGGCCAGCTGAACGCGAGTATTTCGGTGTACCGCAGCGACTACGGCCCGCTGAAGATCATGATGGATCGATTCCAGCGTGAGCGGGATATGTGGTTCCTCAATCGCAAGATGATCGCCATCCGCACGCTTGAACCGATGCAGTACGTGGACTTGGCCCGCACTGGATTGACTCGCAAGGGCCAGATGTGGACCAACTTTACGCTGCAGGTGAGTAATGAGGCGGCCCATGCGGTGCTAGCCGATCTCAACACAGCGGTTATCTAAAGCGCTTCAACTCCAACTAGGCCCCTTCGGGGGCCTTTTTTATTGGGCAAACGTAAATGGCTGAACGCGAATACCTGGGCGGCGTCACCAACACGACACTGCACATTGAGACCGACGGGACGATGCACGTCGAAGAAAAGCAGGACGTTGAAGGGATTCTTCACTATGCACACGCCGCCCGTGAGCACCGCTACAGCGCCGATGCCTGTGACGGCATGTTGCGGCACGAAGCAGAGGTTCCATTCACCGTTTTCCAGGCCGAATGTCAAAAGCGCGGGGTTGTGCCGTTCAGCGAGGAATCGAACTTGGTAATGGAGTCGATCCTTGCCAACCCGAATTACTCACGTTTCTTGACTGCGGCAAAGACCCGTGATCCCCGAATCATCATGAAGGGTTCACGTTGAGCGACATCACCACGCTGGCGAGCTTCTACACAGAAGTAACCAGGCTGATGGACGGCGAAGACCCGACCGTTTCAGATGTGAGCGTTGATTCTCTTAACAGGCTTTTGAGAGTCGCCCAGCGGCGCATTTACCGCCACATGCGCACTCGATACAACGAAAAAGCATTTGCCGGCGTCGTGTCCACAGGCAACCTGGCGCCCATCCCAGCCGACTTTGAAGCGGGTTCCGATCTTCAGGTGGGCGGCGTCTCGCTTGAGCCCGTGCCGCGACAAGTTCTCGACCAGTACCAGCAGGACTATGTGGGCAACAGCGGCAAGCCACAGAAGTTCACCCGCGTTGGCTCGGCGTTCAGTTTCTGGCCGGCGCTCACCGATGGCACGGCCATCAACGGCACTTACTACGCCAGGCTGCCCGACCTGACTGATTCGTCAATAGCCACCAATGCGCTATTCCAGGTGGCGGATGACTTGTTCATCTTCGGCTGCCTTGTTGAGTCCGCCACTTTCTTCGGCGCCGACAAGCGAATGCAGGTGTGGGAAGCCAAATACCAATCAATCAAGTCCGACCTAAACCGCTCGGACATGCGTGCCGCCTACAGCGTAGGCCGCGCCAAGCGCACAAGCTCCACAAGGATTCTTAAATGACGACTATTGCTGCTGGGGCGATTGATACCTACATCTTCGGCGACAACTTGACCGTGCTTTCAGTTCGCCCAAGCCCGCTGGGCCGGCTTCAGGTAACTGTTTTACGCAACGGAATTGTTGTATTCGGCGACAACGTGACGACGCCTCGCACGATTGGGCCATTCCGCACCGGGGACATAGTCAAGCTGGCTGCTATCACGGGGCCAACGGACTACGAAACGGTTACATCCTCCAACGGCGTCGTAGTGGTCAACGCAGCCGAGAAATTCGGGATTGTCGGCAACACCGGCGTTGACATGACGTCACGGCTGTCCACTGCGCTAAATGCGGCCTTCAATGAGGGCTATGAGCTGCTGCTGCCGTATGGTGATATCAACATCAGCGGCGAAATCGTTGTGTCGGCTTCGCAGGCGCAGACCTACACGGTTTTAGGCGCCACTCCGAATTGGCGCAAGCCTGTTGCAGTGCGTGGCTATGGGCCTCTGGCCACCAACATCATCCAGAACCAGGCCGGTGCGCGGCACTTTTATTACTTGCCAACCAGCGGCAACATTGCACACGCGCGCTTCTCCGACTTCTGCCTTTCCAATGCGACGCCGAGCTATACCAACATCAATCAGGCTGGCATCCAGATCGGCGGCGGGGCTGTTGACCTGGTAGGCGAGAACATCACGCTACACAACGTCAGCGGGCGCGGACTCTACTCTGTCTTGCGCGTCGATGACCTGACCGGCCTAACCGTCTCGGGATCGTTTCAAAACGGCCTGTTTCGCTACTACTGCGAGGGCGGCTACAACTCGGACTTCTTCCATTTCAGCAACTTCGAATCGAGCTTTGACCACCCGCAGGACGTGGTGTGTAGTTCATCCACCGGAACGACGATCAGCGGCATCAATGCGGCCATCACGGCCTATATCTACCCCGGCATGGGCATTACTGGACAGGGCATCCCTGCCGATACAACGATCCTTACCGTGGGCGTCACATCGCTGACCACTAGCAATGCGGTCACTGCCGTCACGTCGTTCAGTACGCACCTGGGCACGATGCTTTCGCTGCTGGGCAATGACGGAACAGCGTATTCGGGTTCAGGCTTCGCCACGGTAGCCAACGCTGCCAACTACTTCAACAAGACGCGCGCCAGCAATCCGAACGTCATCACCTTCGAGAAAGTTCTATTCAACCGGGCGCAAAACTTGGTTGAGGACTACGGCAACGCCTACAACTTGGCGATCAAACAGTGCTACATGGAGCGGCCGCAAAGCATAGCGCTGTTAGGGACAAACTCGACTGGCGCCAATTCGGGTATTGCGATTGATGGAATCATGGTGTCGCAGCCTCAAACCCTGAGGCAGCCGCTCATCAAAATCCAGGCGCAGGAGCCACGCGGCTACATACGCAACGTGGTGACCGATGGAACGCCGAACAACACGCGAACAGTGTATATGCCAAACCTGAGCAGCAACACCAACAGCTCGAACTTAGCCATCGAAAACTGTTTCGGTCAGGCAGAGGCGGCCAACAGCCCACCAATGAACATCCAGCAGCCGGTGCGTTTCGGAGGCAACCAGTGCACAGGGCAATACACGTTCGCCGGCACAGCCAATCCCACGATGGATTGGATCGGCGTGAGGCGAATGATCGTCACTGCGCCGGGCGGCAATGTTGGCATTCAGAACCCCGGCAGCGTGTACCCGGCTGACAACCAAGAGATCGAGATTGTTGTTGTGGCTGACGGCGCCATTACGGTGGCCTATGCGCCCGCCTGGGTGAACGCTGACGGCAGCGCCATCTCCACATCGGCGGCGGCATCAGGAGCCGGAAAAGTGTACGTCGCGCGCTTCATCAAGGTGCAAGGCGCTGCCCGCATGAAATTGATCAACGCACCCGCCTGGGGTTAACACATGACGACTATTGCAGCGGGTGCAACTGGCACCTATACCTTCCC